>DASQLL010000458.1:0-2991 GCA_035630035.1 Pyrinomonadaceae bacterium
CTTCGCTCGACATGAATTTCCTGATCTCCACCGCGGCCTGCTCCGTGACGCCCAGCGTCATCGTCGGAATTGTTGTTGCTGCCATTGTCTATCTCCTTGAGTAATTATTTCTAAGTTCTGATTTTTAGCTATTAGCCATTAGCTGTTAGCCAAACCAAAAAAGCTAAAAGCTAATAGCTAATAGCTAACCGCCTTCCCTACGCCTTCTTCCCTAAGACGACAAGCTCGGGCTTCATCGCCTCGATTGAAACCTGTCGCGCGACCTCTTCGGCCACGTGACGAAAACTTTGTGACTGCGGCGAGTCCGGCTCGCTGATGACGACGGGCACGCCCTTGTCTCCGCCCTCGCGCACGGACATCCCCAGAGGCACCGCGCCGAGGAAAGGCACGCCGTACTCGTTCGACAGGCTCTGGCCTCCGCCCTCGCCGAAGATGTTGTAACGCGTTCCCGTGTCCGGCGCGATGAAGTAGCTCATGTTCTCGACCACGCCGAGTATTGGCACGTTCACCGCCTCGAACATTCTGAGAGCGCGCCGCACGTCCGCGAGCGCGACCTCCTGCGGCGTCGTCACGAGAACAGCGCCCTGCACAGGGACGAGCTGCGCCAGAGAGAGCTGCACGTCGCCCGTGCCCGGCGGCATGTCAACTATTAAGTAATCAAGCTCGCCCCATTCCACGTCCTGCAAAAACTGTCGCACGAGGCTGTGCAGTATCGGCCCGCGCACGATCAGAGGCTCGTCGCCGGGCTTGAGCACAGCCATTGACATGAGCTTGATGCCGTGCGCTTCGAGCGGCACGAGCTTGTTGACGTTGACGCGCGGCTGCTCGCTTGCGACGCCCAGCATCAGAGGCACGTTCGGCCCGTACACGTCCGCGTCCATCAGACCTACGCGCGCGCCGTCGCGTGCGAGACTGACGGCGAGGTTGACGGCCACCGTTGTCTTGCCCACGCCGCCCTTGCCGGAGCTGACGGCGATGATGTTTCGCACGCCCGCGATGCTCACCTTCTCGCCGAAGCCGCGCCCCTTCGGGACTTCCGCGTCCATCGTTACTTTGACGGACGTGACGCCCGGAAGCGCCGCGACGACCGCGCGCGACTGCTCCTGCAACTGCTCGCGCACGGGGCACGCGGGCGTGGTCAGCACGACGCGGAAAGAAACGTCGCCGCCCTCTATCTTCAAATCCTTTATAAAGCCGAGGCGCACGATGTCCTTGTGCAAGTCTGGGTCGTTCACCTGCGACAGCGCACCGTAAACGTCGGCTTCGGTCACTTGTGCCATAGCTTGTTAATGGTAAATGGTAAATGGTGAATAGAAGAGCCGCCATTTACCATTTACGATTTACCATTTACCTTCTTCGGTTTCATAACTCTGTACGCGCAGCGCGATGCGCCGCCCGCGATGCGCGACTCGCGGAAGACTTCCGTCCCCAACAATTCGCGATAAACTACCAGCTCCTGATCGCAGAGCTGCCGGTACTCGCGCGCCAACTCCGCCTGTGGGCAGTTCCACTCCGTCAACAAGTATGAGCCGTCGTCGAGCCGCTCGGCTTCAGCCTCGTATCCAGTCTCGCGCAGCATCTCCGTCAGACGACCGACGCGCGCGTCGAAGCTCAAGCCTTCGAGCCGCGGCCTCAGCTCCGCGACCATCTCCGAGGCGCAGCCGCAGAAGACAGTGTTCAAGCCACGCTCGCCCCAAACCTCGCCGATCTGCTTCAAGACCGAGCGCGCGAAAAGGTCGTAGCGCTTCGGGAAAAGCTCCTCGGCCTTCGTCGTCAGACGAAAGACGTGAGCGGGCCGCCCACGGTCGCCGCGCGCCGCCGCGTGCTCGACGTAGCCTTCGCGCTCAAGCACGTCGAGGTGTTTCCGCACGCACTGCTTCGTCACGCCGAGCGCGACGGCAAGCTCGTCCGCCGCCGTCGCACCGCGCGAGCGCAACTGCTGCACGATCTCCTCGCGCGAAGCCCCAAGCACGGTTTTGAGATTGGCTACCACAACGTTTTTTATGCTACTTTTGACCCGCACCTTTTGTCAACCGCGCGGTTGGTAAATTAAGATTTCCCAACGATTCGGGGCAGAAACGCGACCGTCAGGGAGCGTGTCTCAAGTATGAGCGACCGAACACGCTCCCTGACGGTCGCGTTTCTGCCCCGCAGGATTGCTACCATGACCGCAGACCCAACACGCCGTTTCTCAAGCCGCGTCGAGAATTACGTCAAGTACCGGCCCGGCTACCCTTCGGTGGTCGTTCGCCTGCTCGAAGAAGAGTGCGGGCTGAACGGCGAGACAATCGTCGCCGATGTCGGATCGGGGACGGGCATCCTCTCGGAGTTGTTTCTGCGGAACGGCAACCGCGTCTACGGCGTCGAGCCGAACCGCGAGATGCGCGAGGCGGGCGAACGTCTGCTCGCGGCCTACGACAATTTCGTCAGCGTCGAAGGGCGAGCCGAGGCGACGACGCTCGCGGATAAGAGCGTTGACCTCGTCGCCGCAGGCCAAGCGTTCCACTGGTTCGACCTTGAAGACGCGCGTCGTGAGTTCGCACGCATCCTGAAGACGGGCGGATGGGTCGTTCTCATCTGGAACGACCGGCGCACAGCGGGCACGCCGTTCCTCGAAGAGTATGAGCGCATGCTCGTTGAACTCGGCACGGACTACTGCGAGGTGAGCAACACGTGGGCCGACGAGGAAGTGCTGCAAACTTTCTTCGGCGAAGGGAACGTGCGCTCACAAACTTTCGAGAACAAACAGGTCTTCGACTTCGAGGGTTTCAAAGGGCGTCTTATGTCCGCCTCCTACGCGCCTGAGCCGGGCCACGAGAACTTTGCGCCGATGATGCAAACGCTCGCCTCCATCTTCGAGCGATACGCGGAGCAAGGGACGGTCGCCGTCGAGTACGACACGAAGGTTTTCTACGGCCAGCTCGAATGAAGGCAAAAGGCAAAAGGCAAAAGTGAAAGATAGCTGCTCGCAGGGGCATGCCTTTCATTTTT
>DASQLL010000459.1:0-4044 GCA_035630035.1 Pyrinomonadaceae bacterium
CTGCCCACACTCGTTGAGCATTACGGCGAGCCTTACGCGGACTCTTCGGCCATCCCGACCTACTACGTCTCGCGCGAGACGCGCAAGCACGTCACGGTCGCTCTTAACGGCGACGGCGGCGACGAGTGCTTCGCGGGCTACGAGCGATACGCGGCCATGCGCCTCTCGGAGGGTTACAGAAAGCTGCCCGCCGCGCTGCGCGAAAATGTCATCCGTCAGGCCGCGGAGCTTTGGCCCACGTCGGAACTCAAGCGCAGCCGCGTCCGCAGTCTCAAGCGTTTCCTCAAGGCCGCGAGCCTTCCGCCCGCCGACAGATACCTGCAATGGATGAGCGCGTTTGACCCGCAGGCCAAGAGCGAGCTTTACACGGATGAGTTCCTGCATGAGACGGCGGGGGCGGACGTTAGGCAATGGCTCGCGCCGTGGTTCGCGCGCGCAAACGGCGCGGGCGTCGTGGACGCTTCGCTTCTGACCGACACGATGACGTATCTGCCGAACGATCTGCTCGTCAAAGTTGACATCGCGAGCATGGCCGTCTCTCTGGAAGCGCGCTCGCCGTTTCTTGATCACCACGTCATCGAGTTCGCCGCGAGCCTTCCCGAAAATCTGAAGATGCGCGGGCTGACGACGAAGCACATCCTGAAGAAGACTTTGAAGAAGTTGCTGCCGGCAGAAAATCTGAAGCGCGCCAAGATGGGCTTCGGCGTCCCGGTCGGCCACTGGTTCCGCGGCGAGATGCAGCCGTTTCTGCGCGAGCATCTGCTCTCGGACAAATCGGCGCGGCGCGGATACGTGCGCCCCGACGTTGTGCGCCGCATGGTCGAGCTGCACACGCGCGGCGAGCGCGATTACACGCCCCAGCTCTGGACGCTGCTGATGCTTGAGCTTTGGTTCAAACGGTTCATAGATTGAGTAATGCGATACGCGGAAGTAATTTTTCGGGAGGGAATCGTAAGTTGAAAGGAATCGTTCTGGCCGGCGGACTGGCGACGCGTCTGAGGCCTCTGACCTCAATCACAAACAAACACCTCTTGCCCGTCTACGACAAGCCGATGATCTACTACCCGATCCAGACGCTCATCAACGCCGGGATCAAGGACATCATGATCGTCACGGGCGGCAACTCGGCGGGCGACTTTCTACGCCTCATCAAGAACGGGCGCGAGTTCGGCCTCAAGCACATCAACTACACATACCAAGAGGGCGAGGGAGGCATCGCCGCCGCGCTCTCGCTGTGCGAGGCGTTCGCCGACGGCGAGCCTGTGTGCGTCGTCCTCGGCGACAACATCATCGAGAAGAACATCTGTCAGGCCGCGCGCTCGTATCGCCATCAGGGCGGCGGCGCGAAAATCCTGCTCAAGAAAGTCCACGACCCGCAGCGCTTCGGCGTGCCCGAACTCGACGGTCGCAAGGTCTTGCGGATCGAGGAGAAGCCGAAAGCGCCCAAGTCGGACTACGCCGTCATCGGCATCTACATGTACGACGCGGACGTGTTCGAGATCGTCAAGACCCTGAAGCCATCGGAACGCGGCGAGCTTGAGATAACGGACGTGAACAACGAGTACATACGCCGCGGCGATATGACTTGGGACGAGCTTGACGGATGGTGGACGGACGCGGGCACGTTCGAGAGCCTGCTGCGCGCGTCGAACCTCGTGGCCGAGACGGGCGCCAATAACATGGACGACGCCGCCAAAGTAAGCAGTGGGAAGTAGGCAGAAGGCAGAAGGCAGAAGGCAGTAGGAAAAAGCCTCTCAGTCGAGTAGAAGGATGAAAGTTAAAGTGACTGCTTCCGTAATGAAGAACCTACTGCCTACTGCCTTCTGCCTTCTGCCTTCTGCTTTATGAAGGTTGTACGCATCATCGCGCGCCTCAACGTCGGCGGGCCGGCGCGGCACGTTGCGTGGCTCGAAGCGGGGTTGCGGCGGCGCGGGGTCGAATCGCTCCTCGTCGCTGGCGTCGTCCCGCGGGGCGAGGACGACATGGGTTACTTCGCCGCATCTTTAGGCGTCGAACCGCAAGTCATCCCTGAGATGAGCCGCGAGGTCTCGCCGAAGGATGCGTTGACGGTGTGGAAACTGTACCGCCTCTTCCGGCGCGAGCGGCCCGACATCGTCCACACGCACACGGCGAAGGCGGGAACGGTGGGGCGCGTTGCCGGGCTGCTCTACCGTTGGCTCACGCCCTCGACTCTGCTTGGAAGACCGCGCCGATGCCGCTTCGTTCACACGTACCACGGCCACATCTTTCACAGCTATTACGGACGCTGGAAGACGCGCCTGTTCCTCTTCGTCGAGCGGACGCTGGCGCGACTCGCGACAGATCGCATCGTCGTCATCAGCCCGCAGCAGCTGCGAGAGATTCACGAGCAGTTCGGCGTCGGTCGTCGCGAGCAGTTCGTCGTCGTCCCTCTCGGACTCGACACGGAAGCCTTCGCGCAGTGGGCGGGCAGGCGCGAGCTTCTGCGTCGCGAGTGGGGCGCGCTCGATGCGGACGTGCTGGTCGGCATCGTCGGTCGCCTGACGGAGATTAAGAACCACAAACTCTTCCTCGAAGCCGCCGCGCTCTTCAAGTTGAGGCACGCGGCGAGCGTCGCGGGCGCGGGCCGCGTCGGGTTCGTCGTCATCGGCGACGGGCACCTGCGTCTTGAGCTTGAAGCGCACGCGCTCTCCCTCGGCCTCTGCGATGATGTAATATTCACGGGCCTTCGGGACGACCCGGAAAACTTCTATCCCGCGCTCGACGTGGTCGCGCTCACTTCTCTGAACGAGGGCACGCCCTTGACGCTCATCGAAGCGATGGCGAACGCGCGCGCGTGCGTGGCGACGGCGGTCGGCGGCGTCGTTGATTTATTGGGCGGCATCGAAGAGTCGGAGCTGCGACGCCCGCATCGCTGGCGCGTGTGCGAGCGCGGCGCGACTGTGCAGCCCGGCGACGCCGAAGCCTTCGCGGAGGCGCTCGCGCATCTGGTCGCGGACGCGCCTTTGCGCGCAAGCATGGGCGAGCGCGGGCGCGAGCTCGTCGAGCGCGATTACTCAGTAGGTCGGCTGGTCGAGGATGTTCTGCATCTGTACGAGGATTTGACGGGCGCGCACGCTGCTCCGCGCTCGGCGGACGGCGAGGCGCAGGCCGCGAGCGGTTCGGAAATCTCAAGCGCCGCGGCACATCTGAAAGGGGACTGAAAAGTTTGCGAATTTTAATCACGGGCGGGGCGGGCTTCATCGGCTCGCACCTCTCCGACGCATACATCGAACGGGGCGACGAGGTCTTCTGCATTGACGACCTCTCGACCGGCTCGATTGACAACATCGCTCATCTGAAGTCGAACAAGCGCTACCACTACACGATTGACTCGGTGCATAACCAGCCCGTCGTCGCGGAGCTGATTGACCAGTGCGACGTGATCTTTCATCTGGCGGCTGCCGTTGGCGTCAAGCTCATCGTCGAGTCGCCCGTTCGCACCATCGAGACGAACGTGCGCGGCACGGAGGTCGTGCTGTCGCAGGCCAACAAGAAGAAGAAGAAGGTTCTGGTCGCCTCGACCTCGGAAGTCTACGGCCTCTCGACGGAAGTTCCGTTTCGCGAGGACGGCAACCTCGTGATGGGCGCGACGACGAAGGGCCGCTGGTCTTACGCCTGCTCCAAAGCGATTGACGAATTTCTGGCCCTCGCCTACTGGCGCGAGAAGAAGCTGCCGACGGTCGTCGTGCGGCTCTTCAACACGGTCGGGCCGCGGCAGACGGGCCAGTACGGGATGGTCATCCCGACCTTCGTCAGGCAGGCGCTCGCCGGGAGGCCCATCACCGTCTACGGCGACGGGAGCCAGACGCGCTGCTTCGGCTACGTCGGCGACGTGGTCGGCGCGCTCGTCGCGCTGATGGACAGGGACGAGGCCGTAGGCCAAGTCTTCAACATCGGCTCGGACGAGGAGGTCAGCATCATGCGGCTCGCCGAGCTGGTGAAGGAGCTGACCGGGTCGAAGTCTGAGATAGTGACCATGCCCTACGACGAGGCGTACGAGGAGGGCTTCGAGGACATGCCGCG
>DASQLL010000460.1:0-11334 GCA_035630035.1 Pyrinomonadaceae bacterium
CGAGCAGGCGCGAGATGTTGCTCTCGATTGCGGTGACGCGCTCAAGCAGATGCTCTTCCATCCCGCCCGAAGCCGAGCCGCCCTCGAAGCGCGAGGCCGACGGCGCGACGACGAGCATCAGCCGAGTGCCGCAACGAGTGCAAAGCTCCTCGCCAAGCTCGTTCGCAGCCCTGCACCGCTGGCAGAAAATTTTTCCGCGTTCGTTCGCCATCGCAAGCTCACCAACCTCGCGCCGCAACTTAAAGCGGCGGCACTGCCGAAAAAGTCCGCGTCAGTATTCGTAGAAGCCGCGCCCCGACTTGCGCCCCAGCCAGCCCGCGTCAACATATTTTTTGAGCAGAGGGCACGGGCGATACTTCGGGTCGCCAAGCTCCGTATGCAGCACGTTCAGGATTGCGAGGCACACGTCAAGACCTATGAAGTCCGCGAGCGTGAGCGGCCCCATCGGATGGTTCATGCCGAGCTTCATGATGCCGTCAATACTTTCGCGCGAAGCGACGCCTTCGTGGAGCGCGAACACGGCCTCGTTGATCATCGGCATCAGCACGCGGTTCGAGACGAAGCCCGCCGAGTCGTTGCACTCGAGCGCGGTCTTGCCCATCCGTTCCGAAAGCTCGCGCGTCTTCGCCCAAGTCTCGTCGGAAGTCGCGATGCCGCGGATGACCTCTATCAACTTCATCACCGGCACGGGATTCATAAAATGCATGCCGATGACCTTGTCGGGCCGCGATGTGGCCGCGCCGAGTTTGGTTATCGAGATAGAGGAAGTGTTCGACGCGAGTATCGCTTCCTTCCCGACGATCTCGTCGAGCGCGCGGAAGACCTCACGCTTGGCCTCAAGGTTCTCGGTGATGGCCTCGATGACGAAGCTCGCGCCTGCAAGCTCGCCCAACTCGGTCGTCGTCCGAATGCGGCCCACGATGTCGCGCTTCTCCGAGTCCTTCAGCCGCTCCTTATCCACGTCGCGCTGAAGACTCCGGTCAATCGCCGCCATGCCGCGCTGCAAGAACTCGTCCTTCACGTCGCGCATGACTACGCTATAGCCCGCGCGCGCCGCCACCTGTGCGATGCCGTTGCCCATCGTCCCCGCGCCGATGACGCCGATTATTTCCGCCACGCTAAAAAGTCTCCGAAGTTATCTTGCTTCGACGTATCAACGCTCGACCGCGAGCGCGACGGCGTTGCCTCCGCCGAGACAGAGCGCGGCGACGCCTCGATGCACGTCACGCCGCTTCATCTCGTACAGCATCGTCGTCAAAAGGCGCGAGCCTGACTGCCCTATGGCGTGGCCGAGCGCGACCGCGCCGCCGTTGACGTTCACCTTCTCCGGGTCAAGCTCAAGCTCACGCATAATCGCGACCGCTTGAACCGCGAACGCTTCGTTCAACTCTATGAGATCAACTTCGCTTAAAGACCACCCGGCCTTTCGCAAAACTTTTCTGACGGCCTCGACCGGGGCCATCATCACAAGCTCCGGCTGTATGCCCGAAGTCGCTTGCGCGGCGATGCGCGCCATTGGCTCGACGCCGAGAGCGCGTGCGCGCTCAAGCGAAGTGACGACGAGCGCGGACGCCCCGTCGTTCACGCCCGGCGCGTTTCCGGCAGTCACCGTTCCGCCCTCTTTGAACGCGGGCTTGAGTTTCGCCAGAGCCTCAATCGTGCTGTCCTCGCGAACGGACTCGTCCGTGTCGAACACCAGCGCCGCGCCCTTCTTCTGCGGAATCTCGACCGCTAGAATCTCGTCCTTGAACTTGCCCGCCTTTATCGCTGCCGCCGCCTTGCGGTGTGAGCTGAGCGCGTACTCGTCCTGATCCTGACGCGTCACGCCGTAGCGCTCCGCGACGACCTCGCCCGTGTTGCCCATGTGGTAGTTCTCGAACGCGCACCAGAGGCCGTCGTTAATCATCGAGTCAACGAGCGCGCCGTTGCCCATTCGATAACCTTCGCGCGCCTTCGTCAGAAGGTAGGGCGCGTTCGACATGGACTCCATGCCGCCCGCGACGACCACTTCCGCGTCGCCGAGCTGTATGCCCTGCGCGGCCATCATCACGGACTTCAGACCCGACCCGCAGACCTTGTTTATCGTGACGGCTGAGACGCCGAACGGGATGCCGCCGTTAAGCGCGGCCTGCCTTGCGGGGTTCTGTCCGAGTCCGGCCTGCACGACGCAGCCCATGATGACCTCGTCAACCTCTTCCGGTGATACGCCCGCGCGCTTTACTGCCTCGCGCACCACGAGCGCGCCGAGCTGCGTCGCCTTAAAGTCCTTGAGCGCGCCCATGAACTTACCCGTGGGCGTGCGCGCCGCGCTAATGATGACCGCTTCCCTTCTGTCCGGCATGATAACTCCTTAGTGAATGGTAAATGGTAAATGGTGAATAGAGATTAAGCATAAAGCGCCTTGAATGGTTAATCGCAAGCCTTGCGAAAAGGCAAAACCATTTACCATTTACTATTTACCATTTACCAACCGATTATACGTTGGCATAGGGGGGTGTCAAGCAAGGGATTCCGCGTGTCATCGGGTGAAAATGCTTCTGAGCGTTAAGCAAACAAAAACTCACCGCAGAGGCGCAGAGGGCGCGGAGGGGGCGCAGAGGTGTTGAGCTTTTCTCTGCGTGAACTCTGCGTCCTCTGCGCCTCTGCGGTGAGCCGCCGTTTACTTCACTCTCAAGTCTGAGTTGACATGCTGTCGAGTCGTTGAAAAGAAAAACGTGGCGGTGTTAGACTCAACATCGCTTTCAATTTCATCTCGCGGGAGATACTTCAAGCCGACTCCGTCCGTTCCCAATCAAAACTATGCAAGCTCTCATTCTCGCAGGCGGCAAAGGGACGCGGCTCAGGCCGCTCACCGTCTACACGCCTAAGCCGGTCGTCCCAATCTGCAACCGACCGTTCCTGCTCTACCAGATTGACACGCTGCGTCAAGCAGGCATCACCGACATCACCCTCTCGCTCTCGTACCAGCCCTACAAGATCGAGCAGCAACTCGGCGACGGCACGGACTTCGGCGTCAAGATAACTTACACCGTCGAGCCGCAGCCGATGGGCACGGCGGGCGCGTACAAGTTCGCGGAAGATTTGATACGCGAGCCGACCGTCGTCTTCAACGGCGACATCGTCACCGACCTCGACCTCAAATCCGTCATACGCGAGCACAACGAGCGCAAGGCGTCCGCCACAATCGTCCTCGCGCCCGTGGAGAATCCGTCGGCCTACGGTCTTGTCGAGACGCACGAGGACGGACGCGTCAAACGCTTTCTCGAAAAGCCGAAGGCCGACGAGATTAGCGTCAACACGATCAACGCCGGCACATACATACTCGACCCGAAGGTTCTGGACATCATACCCGCGGGCGAAACCTTCTCGTTCGAGTACGGCGTCTTCCCGGAGCTTCTCAGGCGCGACGAGAAATTCTACGCGCACGTTCCCGCGGGCGCTTACTGGATAGATATCGGCACGCCCGCGCGCTACCTGCAAGTCCACCACGACATACTCGCGGGGCGCGTCGGCGGCCTCAAGCTCAAAGAGCGCCGAGGCTCTTTCGACTCCGCAACGCACGCCGAGATTGACGAGCTGTCCGTCATCGCCGACGACTGCACCGTCAAGCCCGGCGCGCAAGTAATCAACTCCGTTCTCGGCGTGGGCGTCCACGTCGAAGAGAAGGCGCGCATCGAGAACTCCGTCGTGTGGCCGCACACGCGCGTCGGCGCGGGCGCGCAGATCGTGAACGCAATCGTGGGCCGCGGCTGTCACATCGGTCGCGCGGCGGTCGTCGGCGCGGGCGCGACGCTCGGCGACAAAACAAACCTCACGGACTACACGCAGACCGGAGGCGCGCTGTGACGCGTGCGCGCACGCGCCCGACGCCCATACGCTTCGGCACGGACGGCTGGCGCGCTGTCATAGCCGACGAGTTCACATTCGAGAACGTCGCGCGCGTCGCGCAAGCCTACGCCGACTTCATCAAACAGCCCGTTCAAAATAGCGTTGACGACAAAGCTGTAGAAAACTCCGGCGCTCGCCCGCAAGTGGTTGTCGGTTACGACAGACGTTTTCTTTCTCAAGAGTTCGCCGAACGCTCATCCGAAGTTTTGGCCGGAAACGGGATTGACGTTTCCCTTTTCGACGGCGACGTGCCGACGCCCCTCGTCTCCTGGGCCGTGCGCGAGCTAAAAGCGGCGGGCGGAGTCGTCATCACCGCCTCGCACAATCCGGCGACGTTCAACGGCTTCAAGATCAAAGCCCCGTGGGGCGGCAGTGCGACCGCGGAGACCACCGTTGCCGTCGAGTCGCTCGTTGATTCAAACGCGCCGCGGCTCGCAACGCTCCCGGCGGACGCCTCCGCGAGACTCGCACCGCAAGTCGCGGGCTATCGCGAGCAGATCGCGGGCTACGTTGATCTGGAAAGAATCCGCTCGAAAGCTGCGCGCGTAGTCGTTGACCCCATGCACGGTTCGGGCGGTCGTTGGGTGGAGAGTTTTCTTTCGGGCGGAAGGATCGAAGCCGAGAGCATACGCGCGGAGCGCGACCCGCTGTTCGGCGGCATAAGCCCTGAGCCGATTGATCGCAACCTCGCGGCACTAAAGCGCCGAGTTCAAGACGCGGGCGCACTCGTCGGCCTCGCGACCGACGGCGACGCCGACCGCCTCGGCGCTGTCAGCGAGTCGGGCGAGACGATGACCATGCACGAGGTCGTCCCCATCGTCCTCCTACACCTCGCACGCCAAAGAAAGTTGACGGGAGGCGTCGTCAGAACATTCTCGCAGTCCGTTCTTCTGAAGCGCATCGCCTCCGCGCACAACCTCCCGCTATACGAGACGCCCATCGGCTTCAAATACATCGCCGACCTGATGCTTCGCGAAGACATTCTAATCGGCGCGGAAGAGTCGGGCGGCATAGGCGTGCGCGGCCACCTGCCTGAGCGTGACGGCATTCTCAACTCGCTTCTCTTCCTCGAAGCCGTCGTCGCGTCCGGCAAGACTCCGACCGAGCTTGTGCGCGACGTGCATCGAGAGTTCGGTGAATTTTATTTCGGGCGGCGCGACCTGCACATCGAAATCGCACGCGGCCTCTCGCTAGTCGAAACGCTCGCCACCAAACCGCCCGGCGCGGTCGCGCAATACGGTGTGGAGTCTGTCGAAACTCTCGACGGCACGAAGCTGATTTTCGCCGACGAGTCTTGGCTGCTCTTCCGTCAATCGGGCACCGAGCCTGTGCTGCGCGTCTACTCGGAGGCGACCTCCGTCGCCAAGATGAACGCGCTGCTCGAAGAGGGCAGCCGCCTTGCTAAATGATGAATGCGGAATGATGAATGCGGAATGAAAAGTACGCTGTCTTTCGTCATTCAACTTGTCTTCTCATTCATTATTCATCATTCCGCATTCATCGTTAATTTTTATGCCCGAACTGCCCGAAGTTGAGCTTGTCGCACGCGCGCTCGAACGCGCATTGCACGGCCAGCGCATCGCGTCGGCGAAACTCATACGCGCCGGACTCGCGCCCGACAACACGCCGCAGGAGTTCGCGCGCGCTCTGCGCGGGGCGCGCGTCTGTGAGGTCGGTCGTCGCGGCAAGTTCATCGTCGTGCGATTCGACGGCGGACAAGTCCTGCTCACGCACCTACGCATGACGGGACAATTCAAGATGCTTCGACCGAGCCAGCCGCTCCCCAAACACACGCACGCGCTTTTCAATCTCGACGACAAAAGCCGCCTCGCCTTCACAGACCAGCGTCACTTCGGCCTCATGAAAATCGCGCGCGCGTCGGAGCTTGAGCAGACGAAAGAGCTGCGCGGCCTCGCCCCTGAACCTTTCTCCGACGACTTCACGCCGGACTATCTCGCGCGCGTGCTGGCCCGAACGCGGCGAATGCTGAAGAGCGTGCTGCTCGACCAGACGAAGGTGACGGGACTCGGCAACATCTACGCCGCCGAAGCCCTCTTCCTCGCGCGCGTCAACCCCTTCGTCACAGCCGCCGCGCTTTCGCGCCGCCGCGTCCCGCGCCTCCATCGCGCGATTCTGGACGTGCTGTGCGAAGCCGTCTCATACGTCCGTGCGAGAGACGTTGATCTCGAAAACCTCGAAAGCAATTACTTCAGCGGCTCAGGATCGGGCTGGCGCGTCTACGACCGCGAGGGCGAGCCATGCGGCGGCTGCGGCGCACTCGTCCGTCGCGTCGCGCACGCAGGCCGCTCGACCTATTTCTGTCCGCGCTGCCAGAGGCGCTGAACCAGAGTTATATGAAGGAGACGACCGTTTACGCCCCGCTTGACAGGCGCGCTACGCGGGGCGTATAAGCGCGTTTGTAGAAAGCGTGGTGAGTTAAGGCGACTTGCGGCCACGTAAAACAAACGGCTAAACAGCTCGGCGCTTCAAAGCGACCGCAAACTTCGACTCCTGAAGTCCCGCGTTGTTTGGCGCGGGACTTTTTTTAGTGACAAGTGACAAGTGACAGGCGACAAGACAAAACCTATCATTCTTGTCACCTGTCACTTGTCACCTGTCACGGCTTTTTATGAACAACTTCAGAGAACTGATCGAGAGCGACCACATCACCGTCTTCGACGGGGCGATGGGGACGATGCTTTACGCGAAGGGCGTCTACATCAATCGCTCTTACGACGAGCTGAACCTGACGGCCCCTGAGCTTGTGCGCGCCGTCCACGAGGAGTACGTGCGCGCGGGCGCGGAGGTGATCGAGACGAACACCTTCACGGCGACGGCGCACAAGCTCGGACAGTACGGACTCGAAGAAAGGCTTCGGGACATCAACATCGCCGCCGCGCGCATCGCGCGTGAGGCCGCCGAAGGGCGTTGCTACGTCGCAGGCGCAATCGGCCCGCTCGGACTTCGCATCGAGCCTTACGGCCCGACCTCCTTCGACGAAGCCAAAGAGATGTTCAAGCAGCAGGCGGAGGCTCTGCTCGAAGGCGGCGTTGATCTGTTCCTTCTCGAAACCTTCTCCGACATCTCGGAAATCCGCGAGGCCATACGCGCCGTGCGAGAGCTTTGCGACCTGCCCGTAGTCGCGCAGATGACCATCTCGCTCGACGGCAACACCTCTTTCGGCGCGACGCCCGAAGTCTTCACCGCGCGGCTCGACGAATACGGCGCGGACGTGATTGGCCTCAACTGCGGCATCGGCCCGGCGACCGTCCTTTCCGCCGTCGAGAAGATGCGCGGCGTGACCACGAAGAAGCTTGCGGCGCAACCGAACGCAGGGCTGCCGCGCGACGTGCAAGGGCGGCAGTTCTACATGTGCTCGCCGGAGTATATGGCGAAGTACGCGCGCCGTCTCATTCAATCGGGCGTGCGCTTCATCGGCGGCTGCTGCGGCACTACGCCCTCGCACATCAAGCTCATCTCGGACGCCGTGCGCCCGCTCTCGCCTCGCCACACGGGCGTGACGGGAAGGCTCGCGAGCGCGGCGCGCGTCGAGGCGCAGGCCGCGCCGCAAGTCGAGGTCATGCCGCTCGCGGAGCGTTCAAACTGGGGGCGCAAGATCGCGCGCGGCGAGTTCGTCACAACGGTCGAGGTTCTTCCGCCGAAGGGCTGCGACCCTGTGAAGACGCTCGAAAGCATTCGTTTGTTGAAAGAGGCGGGCGTGGGTGCCGTCAACATCCCCGACGGCCCACGCGCGCAGACGCGCATGAGCGCGCAGGCCACGGCCCTTCTCGTCGAGCGCGAGATAGGGCTTGAGACCGTTCTGCACTACACGTGTCGCGACCGTAACTTGCTCGGCATGATGTCAGACCTACTCGGCGCGGCTGCGTTGGGTCTGAGAAATCTTCTAATCATCACGGGCGACCCGCCGAAGATGGGGCCGTACCCCGACTCGACAGCCGTCTTCGACATTGACTCAATCGGTTTGACCAACATGGTCAACAAGCTCAACCACGGCCTCGACCTCGGAGGCAACCCGACGGGCACGCCCACTTCGTTTTGCATCGGCGTCGGCATCAACCCCGGCGCGCTCAACCTCGACGAAGAGATCAAGCGCTTCGAGTGGAAGGTCGAGGCGGGCGCGGAGTTCGCCATCACGCAACCCGTCTTCGACGTAGAGCAACTGCGCGACTTCCTGCGCCGCATCGAGCACGTCCGCATCCCCGTCATCGCCGGCATCTGGCCGCTCGTCTCCTACCGCAACGCAGAGTTCCTGCACAACGAAGTGCCGGGCGTCCGCGTCACACACTCGATCATGGAGCGCATGCGCGCCGCCTCCGAGAAAGGCAAAGAGTTCGGGCGCGACGAAGGTCTCCAAATCGCCCGCGAGCTTCTGCTCGACGTGCGCGACTCGATTCAGGGCGTGCAAGTCTCCGCCCCCTTCAACAACGTCCGCTACGCTTTGGAAGTGTTCGAGGCGCTGCCCGAATTCGGTCGGCCCGCGGTCGCGCAAACAGTCAACACGGAGGGTTAGAACTACTTACGGGGCTCAATTCTTAGTGCCGGACTTGGGGCCCACGGGCGCGAGCGCTGATCTTTCCTAGTCTGCCCGTATTTTCTCAGCCTCTCTCTCCTTCTCTCTGGCCTCCGTCTCGCGTCCCATGAGTCTGAGAAGCTTTGCGTACCCCTTAAAGGTGTCCGCCATCAGGGGACTCTTGTCCAAGTCAAGCTTTTCGTAGATGAAGATGGCCTGCTTGTATAGCGTCTCGGCCTCCTTGAACTTTTTCAGCTCGGCGTAAACGGTTGCGAGGTCTTTCGAGCTTTCCGCAAGGAAATAGCTGTTACTGGTTTTGAAAACCCTCTTGATAATTTCAAGAGCCTGCGTGTAACTCCCCTCCGCCAACTCAAACTTTTTGCTGTCGCGATAGAGAGCGCCCAAGGCTCTGAAAGTGTTATAGACTTGGTACTGGTCTATGCCACCATAAAGTTTCTCTCTGACCTTCAAGGCGCGCTTGTAGAGGTCTTCGAGCTTGCTGAAGTCGGCCTGCTCTTTATAGATTCTTTCGACCTGCACGAAATCTTCTTCGTAGCCGGCCCTCTCCTTTGACGCCGCTATCTGACCGCTCTTTAGAATAATCTGCTCATGAGCGGCGAGGCTCTTCTCGTAAGGGCTTACGAGCACTACCATGAGTCCATCGTATAGCTTTTTAATCTCGGCGTCGGTGTTCTCTGCAAAGCCCGCCCTAGTCAGATTGCGGACGAATAAGATTAGGTTCGCGTCAGGGTTCTCCTTCAAAGCTGGGTTGACGACGAATGCGCTGCTGAGGGCTTCAGCCGCCTGCCGTCTGAGCGCATTCCGTTCTGGAGACGAAGCATTGCTAAGATCGAACTTAACCTCTGCCAGCTTGCGAAGAGTGTCTGCCTGCTTTGTTTTCGCTTCCTCCCAGTTGAGCTCCTTATACGATTCAACAGCATCGGCGTAAAACTGCGCGGCCACCTGTAGTTTTTTCTGATCCACCAAGACATCTCCCAATCTTTCCTTCGTCTTCGCGGATATGTCTTCGTCTGCGTAAGGATACATCTCCGGCGTAGCCTTCATTCTATCCAGAATAGAGCGGAAGTGACCCTCAGCCGCCACGTAGTTCAACTTACGATAGTTCGTTTCACCCAATCCATAGATGCTGTCCAGAAGGTAGCCGTAATTAACAGGGCCATCATTTCCGTAACGCTGCACAATGTCCAAGCTCTGCTTGTAATGCCTCTCCGCCTCTTCAAACCTTTCTTGGCTTAGGTAGAAGTCGGCCAGCTCCTTCAGGCTTAACATCAGGTCCGGGTCAACCGTTTCTTTGTAGAGGACGAGATACTTATCTACCCTTTCTTTATAGATGCCTTCCAACTCTCTTAGTCTCGGTTCCTTCCCTTCTTTGTAGAGCGTTGCCAGTTGCTGGAACACATCTTCGTAGAGAATCTGCGAGAAGACATCGTCGGAAGTAAGCGAAGCTTCCTGATATTTCAGAGCCGCCTTGTATGTCTCGGCGGATTCGTCAGCCTTACTATGCTCGGCGTATAACCTTGCAAGGTCTTCGTATGCATCTATAACCACGGTATTGTCGCCGCCGGCCTCAGACTTCTTGATATTTATCTCTTGGTCGAGGAGCGCAACGGCCTTCATGAAAGCTGAGTCTGACTCTTTAAAGTATTCTTCAGCCTGAGCAGCGTAACTGCGGTTTTTCTTCATCTCGTCACCGAGAGAGCGGTAGGCACGGGCCGTTTCGATGAGAATGTCTATTTCGCTTCGCTTGTCTTTAGTCTCTTTGTAGAGTTCGAGCAACTCCTCGTACTCAACAATTGCTGCGAGATAATTTCTCCTTTTTGTGTAACGGGCTGCTTCGCGTCTCTTGTTGGTGATGTTCGCCTGTTTTTCGCTCTCTATTCTGCTCTCTTCCTCTCGCCTCATCTGCTCCGCAGTAAGCTTGTCAGACCTCTCTTTCTCCAATTTCACTTTCTCCGCCAACTCATCGGCCAACTTGACGGCACGGGCTTTCGCAGCCGTAGCTTCTACGAGCAGTCTTTCAGCACGGGCCTTCTCTTCTTTTGCTTTTCGGCTTTCAGTCTCAGCCTTTTCCGACGCAATCGTTGCCAGCCGCTCATTCTCAGTGGCGCGTGCGCGCTCCTGATCGGCAGTCACTTTTTCCCACGTTGCGATTCTCGCGCTCTCTTCGGCCAGTGTGGTCTGCCTTTTCGCTTCCGCTGCCTTTATTTCGGCATCTCGCCCACTGGCGGAAGCCCGCCTGCTCTGAAGAATGGCTGCCGTCGCGGCAACGGAGGTGAGGAGCGTAAGCAGAATAAGCGCGAAGACGTAGCGGCGGAGGCGTAGAGCGCTGCGTGCCTGCTCCTCGGCCTTCCCCTGTAGGGCTAGGGTTCTGCCCTGCAATGCTTCAGCCTTCGCCTCAAGGGCAAGCAATTTCTCACGCTCAAGTTCCTGCTCGCGCTCCGCGGCATTCTTCTTCTCCCACTTTGCACGCTCTGCTGCTTCCTTACTCGCCTTGACGAACTCCATCTCAAGTTCGTTAAGGTCATCGTAAGCGAGCGCCTGCTTGAGCAACTCGCCGCCAATCAGCCCGCCATCGTCCTTAGTATTCTCTTGCCACTGCTCGGCGGCGGAGGTCAGCCTAACCCGTTGCCTCATCGCCCCGCGTTCAGTTTCGAGCCAGCCCGCCAGCAGCGGCCAGTTCCGCACTAGGGCCTCGTGCGCGACCTCGACTTGGTCGTTGTCCTCGACCTCGCCCTTCGTTATACGAATCAGCCCTTCCTTGCTCAACCTGCCTAGCACTTCGTTGATCCTGTCCTTCGCGAGGAAGTAAAGCTCGGATCGCTTCACGCGGTTGCTCGTCACCTCCATATTGCCGCTCGGACGGGCCAGTCTCAGGAGGATTTTTTTAGCCGCGA
>DASQLL010000461.1:0-4269 GCA_035630035.1 Pyrinomonadaceae bacterium
TCATACAGCGCTTCGGCTACGGCGCGGCGCGCGGCTCTTCGACGCGCGGCGGCAGCGGCGCGCTCGCCGAGATGGTTTGGCTCGTGCAGGCGGGCTGCCCCGGCGGATTTATGATTGACGGGCCGCGCGGCCCACGCCACGTCGCCAAGATGGGAGCCGTGGCGCTCGCCAAAAAGACCGGACGCCCCCTTCTCGCCCTCTCGATCAACCCGGAAAAGTTTTGGGAAATCCCGAGCTGGGATCGCACCCAAATACCGAAACCCTTCACGCGCGCCGTCGTGCGAATCGCCCCGCCCATCCACGTGCCAGCCGATGCGGACGATGCCGCGCTCGCAAAAAAGCGCGACGAGTTGCAGAGCGCGCTCGAACGCGTCAGCAGCTAAGCATCGGCGGCGTATGGCACGCGCCGAGCGTCTTGTAGTAGGATTGTTCAAAATCCGTGACAGGTGACAGGTGACAGGTGACGAGAGGAAGCGTCTATCCTGTCACCTGTCACCTGTCACCTGTCACTTGTCACTTGTCACGGAGACTCGCATGATTAATCAGGAACGCATCAAAAACCTTTTGCTCGAACTCGTACAGATTGACTCCGTCTCTCGCGAGGAGCGCGACGTGGCCGAGCGCGTCAAACAGATTTGCGAGGAGATGGGCGCTGATGTCGAGATTGACGACGCCGGAGAGAAAGTCGGCGGCAACAGCGGCAACGTCATCGCTCGTTTCCCCGGCACGATCCCCGGCGCGGAAGCAATCATGATGAGCGCGCACATGGACACGGTCGTCCCCGGCAGAGGCGTCAAGCCCATCGTCGAAGGCGACATCATACGCACCGACGGAACGACGGTGCTGGGCGGCGACGACAAGTCCGGCGTCGCCGTCATCATCGAAGTCGTGCGCTGCCTGCAAGAGCAGAACATCCCGCACGCGCCGATTGACGCAGTCTTCTCCATCTGCGAGGAGGTGGGCCTGCTCGGCGCGAAGCACGTTGACGTTGAGAAATTGCGCGCGCGTTACGGCATCGTGTTCGACTCGGACGACCCCGGCTTCCTCTTCACCAAAGGCCCCTCGGCCAACCACTTCGAGTTCAAAATCTACGGCCTCGAATCGCACGCGGGCGTCGCGCCCGAATCCGGCATCTCCGCGATACAGATCGCCGCCGAGGCGATCAGCGCGATGAAGCTCGGTCGCATAGACGAAGAGACGACCGCCAACATCGGCGTCATCCACGGCGGCGAGGCGACGAACATCATCACAAACCTCGTCACGCTCCGGGGCGAGGCGCGCTCGCGCAGCGACGAGAAGCTCGAAGCGCAGACCGCGCATATAATCAAGTGCCTCGAAGACGCCGCGTCGAAATGCGAAGTCACGGTTGACGGCGTGACGACGAAGGGGCGCGTCGAGTCGTACGTCACGCGCGAGTATTTCGCGATGGATGTCTCGGACGATTCGCGCGTCGTCCGCCTCGTCATAGAGGCCGCGGCGCGCATGGGCCTCAAGGTCGAGACGATGGCGTCGGGCGGCGGCTGCGACGCGAACATTTTCAACAAGCGCGGCATCGAGTGCGCCAACCTCGGCACGGGCATGCGCGCCATACACACCGTCAAGGAATGGCTCGACGTTAAAGACATGTACGCCTCCGCCGAGATGACGCTTGAGATTATGAAACTCAACGGCGAGTCGGCGACGCAGGCCGCGAGCAAGTAGAAGCTGGGAGCGCGGGCATCCCTGCCCGCCTTGAGCGCGTGAGCGCGAAAAGGTTTTCATCAACTTCAAGCTTGAGTAAAGGCGAAAGCTTTGAAGCGTGCAATAGCACGCTTAGGCGGGCCGCGGATGCCCGCGCTCCCGGCATAAAGTCTCGCTGCACGAGGCGGGCTTATGGGCGTATCTGCACGCTGCGACTCCCCCCAATTTTTCGTCCCCTTCGAGAGAGAAAATCGGCGACCGTCTTCAACGGAGGCCAATGATGAAACTCGCGCTGCACGTGACATGTTTACTCGTCGTCGTCTTGTCGGCGATGCCGTTCGGCTCAAACGCGCAGAGGCGGCGCGCGGCAGGCGTCGGAGGGCGAAGGCAGGACAACACCGAGAGAAAGATTAACGCGCTTCTGGCGCGCATGACGCTCGAAGAGAAGCTCGGCCAGTTGCAGCAACTCGGCGGCGACATAGGCGGGAAGGCCAACCCGGACTTGTACGAGGCGGCGCGCGCGGGCAGGCTCGGCTCAACATTGGGGATTCGCGGCGCGCGCAACGCGAACGACTTGCAGCGCGCGGCGGTCGAAAATTCGCGCCTGAAGATTCCGATCATCTTCGGCTTCGACGTGATACACGGCTACCGGACGATCTTCCCCATTCCGCTCGGCGAGGCCGCGAGCTTCGATCCGGCGAGCGCCGAGCGCGCCGCTCATGTCGCGGCGGCTGAAGCGCGCGCGGCGGGCCTGCACTGGACTTTCGCCCCGATGGTTGACATCGCGCGCGACGCGCGCTGGGGCCGCATAGCCGAGGGCGCGGGCGAAGACCCCTTCCTCGGCTCGGCGTTCGCGCGTGCGCGCGTGCGCGGCTTTCAGGGCGCGGACTACTCTGCGCCCGACCGCGTCGTCGCTTGCGCCAAGCACTTCGTTGCATACGGCGCGGCGGAAGCGGGGCGCGACTACAACATAACGGACATGAGCGAGCAGCGGCTTCGCGAAATCTACCTGCCGCCATTCAAGGCCGCCGTGGACGCGGGCGTCGCCACGTTCATGAGCGCCTTCAACGACGTGAACGGCGTGCCTGCGTCCGGCAGCCGATACCTCCTCACGAAAATTCTGCGCGACGAGTGGAAGTTCGACGGCTTCGTCGTAAGCGACTACACCTCCGTGCAGGAGTTGATCCCGCACGGCTTCGCGGCGGACGGCAGCGACGCCGCGCGGCTCGGACTTTCGGCGGGCGTTGACATGGAGATGGTCAGCCGCCTCTACAACCAGCACGGCGCGGAGCTTTTGCGTCAGAGAAAGCTTACGATGGCCGATGTTGACGAGGCAGTGCGTCGAATCTTACGCATCAAGTTTCGCGCAGGCATCTTCGATAATCCTTACGTGGACGAGGCGCGCGAGGCATCGTTGCTGCTGAGCGCGGAGAACCAGCGCGTTGCGCGCGAGCTTACGGCGCGCTCGCTCGTGCTGCTGAAGAACGAGCGCGAGACGCTCCCTTTAAGCAAGAGCGCGCGACGCATCGCCGTCATCGGGCCTCTGGCCGACGACCCGCGCGCAACGCTCGGCTCCTGGTCGGGCGACGGCCAGCCGAAGGACACCGTGACTCTGCTCGCGGGCATAAAGGCGAAGGTCTCGCCGCAGACGCGCGTCCTTCATGAGAAGGGCGTCGCGATTGACGTGCGCGGCGCGACGGGCAACTACGACGCCCCCCCGCCCGTCGCGAGCGCAGCGGGCGGAACGAACGTCGCGACCGCGGAAGGGCTGGAGGCCGCGCGGCTCGCCACCACGCCCACGGCCTCGAACTCAATCGAAGAAGCGGTGCGGGCCGCGCGCGATGCGGACGTAACAGTTGTCGTCGTCGGAGAGACCGCGGACATGAGCGGCGAGGCCGCGTCGCGCACTTCGCTCGACCTGCCCGGCAGGCAGCTTGAGCTTCTTCAAGCGATACACCGGACGGGCAAGCCCTACGTCGTCGTACTTATGAACGGTCGCCCGCTCGCGCTGGGCTGGCTCGCCGAGAACTCGCCCGCGATACTCGAAGCGTGGTTTCCGGGCACGCAGGGCGGCAACGCCGTCGCGGACGTTCTCTTCGGCGATGTGAACCCCGGAGGCCACCTCCCCGTTACCTTCCCGCGCAACGCAGGGCAGCAGCCGCTCTACTACAACAACTTCAGCACCGGACGCCCGCAGAGCAACGAAAAATACACGTCGAAATATCTTGACGTGCCCAACACTCCGCTCTTCCCCTTCGGCCACGGCCTGAGCTACACGACGTTCCGCCTCTCGAACCTCGCTTTAAGCGCGCCGCGCATCCCTACGACGGGCAGCGTCACGGTCAGCGTTGACGTAGAGAACACGGGCCGGCGCGCGGGCGACGAAGTCGTGCAAATCTACATACGCGACCTCGTCGCCTCGCGCGTGCGCCCCGTCAAAGAGCTTAAAGGCTTCGAGCGCGTCACGCTCCGGCCCGGCGAGCGTCGCACCTTGCGCTTCACGCTCACGCCCGAACTGCTCAGCTTCTACGACGCCGAAATGCGCTTCCGCGTCGAGCCGGGCAAGTTCAAAGTGTTCGCCGCGACAAG
>DASQLL010000462.1:0-3374 GCA_035630035.1 Pyrinomonadaceae bacterium
AATTCGTCGTGAGTGTCGGCGGAGAGTTTCATCGTGTAGCAGACAGTACCGCGAGCGTTAGCGAGCGGGTATCCCTTATCAATCACGCAAGCGAGCTAAGTCAGACATACCCGCTCGCTACCGCTCGCGGTACTGTATGAAGCATGATCACATGCCTTTGTAGTCCGGCCCGCCGCCGCCTTCCGGCGTCACCCAGTTGATGATCTGATAAGGGTCCATTATGTCGCACGTCTTGCAGTGGACGCAGTTCGAGAAATTGATCTGGAGTTTGCGCCTGCCCTTCGCGCCGTCCTCGACCATCTCGTAGACCGCCGCCGGGCAGAAGCGTTGACACGGGTTGCCGTACTCTTCGGCGCAACGCGTCGCGCAGATTTCCGTGTCCAGCACGTGAAGATGCACAGGCTGGTCTTCGTCGTGCGAGACCGCCGCGTGATAAACGTCCGTCACCTTGTTGAAGGTGAGCTTTCCGTCGAATCGCAGCTTGCCGTAACGCTGATCGAGGTTGTCGCCCTGATAGCCGTAGTCCTTCAGCTTCTTCATCGCCGCGTGCCCCGGCTCAAGGCTCGCGCGGTCGAAGAGTCCCCACGAGCGACCGCCCGTAATGAATTGCAGCCCCGCGTTCGCAAGTCCCAGCCAGCGACCATGTTTGAAAGCCGAGTGGAAATTTCTGACGCGCTTGAGTTCCTGCGTGATCCAGCTTTCTCGAATCAACTGACGGTAGCGTTTAAGCTGCGCCTTCGAGTAGTCCTCGACCAGCAACGCCTCGAAGATCGCCTGCGCCGCGAGCATGCCGCTCTTGATGGCCGTGTGTATGCCCTTCAGGCGTTGCGAGTTGAGGAATCCGGCGGAATCGCCGACGAGCAAAAAGCCGTCGCCGTGGAACTGCGGGATCGCGTAGAAGCCGCCCGCCGCTATCGTCTTCGCGCCGTAGCGAATCATCTTGCCGCCTTCGAGCAGCTTCGCGACGAATGGATGTTCCTTGAAACGTTGAAACTCCGCGTGCGGGTCTAGCAGAGGGTCGCGGTAGTCGAGTCCAGTCACGTAGCCGAGGTTTACGATGCGGTTCTGCATCCCGTAAATCCACCCGCCGCCATACGTGTGCGCGTCCGAAGGATAGCCGAGCGTGTGCGTGACGCGCCCCAAAGGGTAACGGTCGTCGGGCAGTTGCCAAAGCTCCTTGACGCCGATGCTGTAGACCTGCGGCTCGCGCCCGTCGTTGAGATTCAGACGCTGCGTCAACTGTTTCGTGAGCGAGCCGCGCGGCCCTTCGCCAAGCACCGTAACCTTCGCGAGTATGTCAACGCCCGGCTCGAAATTCGACTTGCGCTTTCCTTCCTTATCAATGCCCTTGTCGCCGGTGCGGACGCCGACGACGCGGTCGCCCTCGTCGAACAGAACGTCGGCTCCGGGGAATTCGGGGAAGATGTTGACGCCCGCCTCCTCGCACTTGTCGCCGAGCCAAGCGGTAAGCTTGTTGAGCGAGACGATGTAGTAGCCGTGATTCTTCAGCGGCGGAGGCGTGATGGGCGATTTGATGGCGCGCGTCTTCGTGAGATAGAGGAAATAGTCTTCGTTGACTGGCGACTCGACGGGCGCTCCCTGCTCAAGAAAATCGGGCATCAATTCGGCCAGCGCCTTCGGGTCCATCACCGCGCCCGAAAGAATGTGCGCGCCGATTGACGCGCCCTTTTCGATGACGGCTATTTGAATCTCGCCGAGCGACTTACCCTTCCGCGTGCCCTTCTCCACCGCGTCGTTATGCTCGCTCACAAGACGCGACAGGTGAAGCGCCCCGCTCAGGCTCGCCGGGCCTGCCCCGACGAACAGCACGTCCATCTCGATGCTCTCACGCTCCATCATTCCACTCCTGGTTAACCTGAAAAATGAATCGTCATTCAGTTTAGCGACACCTCGAAAAAATAGCAAAACCGCGGCCCCTCGGTTTCAACAACAACATTCTCAGGGTCGCTTATCCGAATACAGCCAAACTCGCTGCCTCTAAACGAAACTCGAAGCGAGTTTGCCCATTTCGCGCGCCGGGGACATAATCGCTCAAACTTCAATTTCAAATAACGTGACGAGGGGCGAGTTTGATGGCCGATCACAAGCACACCAACCGTCTGGTCAACGAGACCAGCCCATATCTCTTGCAGCACGCGCATAACCCCGTGGACTGGTATTCGTGGGGTGAGGAGGCTCTTGAAAAATCGAAGCAAGAGGACAAGCCCATTCTCCTGAGCATAGGTTATTCAGCCTGCCATTGGTGCCATGTAATGGAGCACGAGTCGTTCGAGAACGAGAAGATCGCGGAGTTGATGAACAGCAACTTCGTCAACATCAAAGTTGACCGCGAGGAGCGGCCCGACCTCGACCAGATTTACATGAACGCCGTTCAGATGATGACGCGTCACGGCGGCTGGCCTCTCACGGTTTTTCTCACGCCCGACCTCGTGCCCTTCTACGGCGGCACCTACTTCCCGCCCGAAGACCGACACCAGATGCCGGGCTTTCCGCGCGTACTCCTCGGCGTCTCGGAAGCGTACCGCACGCGCCCCGAAGAGATTCGGCAGTCCGCGTGGGAGATACTCTCGGAGCTTCGCCGCATGAGCGTCGCAAGCCAATCAAACGAGGTCATCAGCGCGCAGCTACTCGAAAACGCTCAACGCGGCATCGCACGCTCATACGACCCGCAGCACGGCGGCTTCGGCAGCGCGCCGAAATTCCCTTCCTCGATGAATCTCGAATTTCTCTTACGCACTTTCAAACGAATCGGCGACGCGCGCTCGCTTGAGATGGTGACGAATTCCTGCCGCCGAATGGCCGAGGGCGGCATGTACGATCAGCTCGGCGGCGGATTCCACCGCTACTCGACCGACGCGCGCTGGCTTGTCCCTCACTTCGAGAAGATGCTCTACGACAACGCGCTCCTCTCACGCCTCTATCTACACGTCTATCAGGCGACGGGCGAAGAGTTTTTCCGCAAGGTGGTAGAGGAAACTCTCGACTACGTTGCGCGCGAGATGCGCGACGAGTCCGGCGCGTTCTACTCGACACAGGACGCCGACTCTGAAGGCGTCGAGGGCAAATTCTTCGTCTGGGACAAAGAAGAGATAGAAAAACTTCTGGGCGCGGACAACGCGCGTCTCTTCAATGCGTATTACGATGTCACTCAAGGCGGGAATTTCGAGGACAGCAACATTCTCAACATTCGTCGCACGGCTAAGGCTGTCGCCGAAGAGTTGGGCGTCTCTGAAGTTGAATTGGCGGAGGTGGTCGCGCGAGGTCGTCGTATTCTTTTCGATGCTCGCGAGAAGCGAATCAAGCCGGGGCGCGACGAGAAGGTAATCGCCGCGTGGAACGGCCTGATGCTCGAA
>DASQLL010000463.1:0-4137 GCA_035630035.1 Pyrinomonadaceae bacterium
TCTCCTCAGTTGAACGCACGACGCGCAGGCGCGCTCGTTCAACTCAACCGAACAGGCCCGCGACAAATGAACTCCGCCGCAATCAACACGCAGACGCCGAGCGCGCGCGCGACTCACACGAGAGTCCTGCGCGCGCGCGCACGCCTTCGCCGACTCCACCGCAGAAGAAACATTCAAGCTCTCAAGGAACGCACAGATTATGTTTAAGAAAAAACTCGGCAAGAAGGGCATGGTCGGACTCGACATCGGTTCCAGCTCGGTCAAGGCCGTCGAGCTTTCTGGTAAGCCCGGCTCGCTCTCGCTCGTCAACCTCGGCTTCGAGGGCTTGCAGCCCGACATGGTTGTGGACGGCCAGATCATGGAGCTGAACGACGTGTCGAGCGTCATCGCCGGCATATTCAGCGCGCACCAGTTCAAGACCGACAGCGTGGCCGCGGGCGTTTCGGGAAGCTCCGTCATCGTCAAGAACATCATCGTCCCTCAGATGACGCGCGAGGAGCTTGAAGAGTCAATTGACTGGCACGCCGAAGAGCACATCCCCTTCGAGGTCTCCGACGTGAGTCTCGACTATCAGGTCGTAGGCTCAGGCCCGGACTCTCTGCACGTCTTGATGGCCGCATGCAAGCGCGACTTCATCGCCAACCTCAAGCAGGCGATTCAGCTCGCGGGCAAACAGCCGGTCGTCATAGACGTTGACGCCTTCGCGCTCCAGAACTGCTACGAGATCAACTACGAGCCGAGCGACAACGCGGTCGTGGCGCTTCTGAACATCGGCGCTTCGACGATGAACATCAACATCCTTCGCGGCGTCCGCAGCGTCTTCACGCGCGACGTTTCGGTCGGCGGCAACCAATACACCTCGCTTCTTCAGAAGGAGTTGGGTTTGACCTACGAGCAGGCCGAGGCCGTCAAACGCGGCGGCGCTTCACAGCAGCAGCAGTCCGAGCCGGTTGACGTTGACGGCGCGCTCGAAACAGTCTCCGACATGCTCGCGCTCGAAATCTCGAAGACGTTCGACTTCTTCCGCGCGACCGCAGATGACAGCAACGCCGCCGTTCAGAAGATTCTGATTTCGGGTGGCGGATCGAAGCTGAAAGGGCTGCCGGAGTTTTTGTCGAACCGCTTCGAGATTCCCGTCGAGCGGCTCGACCCGTTCCGCCGTATCAAGGTTGACGAGCGCCGGTTCGACCCCGACTACATGCGCGAGGTCGTGCCTGAGATGGCCGTTGCCGTCGGACTCGCCCTGAGAGGAGTGGATGCTTAAATGATCAAGGTTAATCTTTTAGACTCGGTCACAGAGCGCGCGCAGGGCGCGGCTGTCGTCGAACAGAAGGTCGCGAACCCGAACGTGCGCGTCTGGATTATGGCGGCGTCGGTCTTCACGCTGATGGCCCTCGTGATGGTCTTCGACTACGTCAGCGCGAACGCGGCGCACGCGAGCGCGCAGGCCGAGCTTGAGCGACAGCAGCAGATCGCCGCGCAGATGGCCGCCATCAACGCCGAGCAGGCCGAGCTTGAGAAGAAGCTCAAGGCCATCAAGACGCGCATTGACGCCATCAAGCAACTTCGAGCCTCGCAGCAAGGGCCTGTGTCGCTACTCTCCGACATCAACGCGCGCATCCCCGCAGACCCCGCCTTCCGCCTCGAATCGGTCGAGCAGAAGAACGGCGAGCTAACCATCGAGGGACAGTCGCCGAACGAGCAGGCAGTTACGAGCTTCGGGCGCAGCCTCGAATTCTCCGACGGCCTCTTCATGAACGTCAGCATGGAGACCGAGCGCAAGGACATGGAGATTAGGGCCGAGGACTTCACCCCCGCGGACGGGCCGGTAGACCTGAGCGTCAGGCCCGAAACGGTCAAGTTCAAGATCAAGTGCAAGTACGCCCCCATCTCGCCGGCGCCTGCCCCGCAGCCCGCCGTAGCGGGCCAGCCCGCGGCCCCTCCCGCCAATCAGGTCGCGCAGAAGTAGCGGCGAAGACGTACTGACAAGCCCCGGAAGGAAACGATAATGTTCAAACTCGAAGTTCTTCAAGAGAAACCGTGGTATCTACAGGCCACACTGTTCGGCGGCATCGCGCTCGTCCTCTACTTAGGCTTCTGGTACTTCATCACCGGCACGACGCGCGACGAGACGAGCGTGATCGTAGCGCAGGTCGAGGAGTTGCAGCGCGCCAACGCGGGAGCGCAGATCGCATCGCAGCGGCTCAACGAGTTCAAGGCGAACTACGCCGCCGCGCAGGCCAACTACGACGACCTCAAGGCTCTCCTGCCCGAGCAGCGCGAGCTGACGATGGTGCTTCAGAACCTGCAAGACCGCGCCAAAGGAAAACTCACACTGCGCCGCTTCTCGCCGAAGGACGAGGTGCAGCAGGACTTCTACTCAGGCAAGCCCGTGGAGATCGAAGTCAGCGGCACATACAACAACGTCGGCCAGTTCTTCGCGCAGATGGCTACATACCAGCGCATCGTCTCGATAACGGACTTCAAGGTGCAGAAGATTAAGGACAATCTGTCTCAGGACAAGAAGGACGGCAAGACCGTGAGCGCGCAGTTCCTTTTGACTGCGTACTACGTCTCGCCGGAGAAGCTCGTGCCCGCCGCGCCCGCACCGCCGGCAGCAGGCGGAGCCGCACCGGCGGCCAACCCCGCCGGCCCGACGCCAGTCGCACCCGCGGCCCCGAACGCGGCGACGGCGGGACAGCCCAAGTAGTAAACGGAAAGCTCTCAATCGCTCAAAACATTTTCACGTAGCCGGATCGCAGGAAGGGATTATGAGAAACAGCAAAACAAACTCGCGCCGGGCGCTCAAGGGACTTTTGACGGGCGCGCTCGTGCTTTGCGCCGCGGTTGCCGCGCAAGCGCAGGCGGCCAGCACGACGTACAAAGGAGCGAAGGAAGACCCGTTCAAGAAGTTCAAGCCGGCCCTCAAACGTAAGGTCGAGAAGAAAGTCCCGATGCCGGTGGCCGTGCCCGACATCAACGCGCGCATCGCCAACTACAAGGCGCAGAAGCTCGCGGCGATGAACCTTCAGCAGCCCGCGCCCAAGCCGACGACCGCGCTCACGCTCGGCGAGATTCAGGTCACAGGCATCTTCCGCACGCCGCGCGGCTACGCCGCGATGGTCGAGGCCACGCCGATCAAACTCTCATACGTCGTCTATCCCGGCGAACAGTTCTACGACGGCATGCTCGTCGCCATCGAAGAGACACGTCTCGTCTTCCGCCGTCAGACGCGCTGGACGGACGGGCGCGTCGAAGTCGCGGTTGACACGAAGCCTCTGCGCCAGCCCACCGTGGCCGACTCGTTGACGGTACAGAAGTCCGCCGCCGCAGGCGAAGCGACCGCGGGCGGCAAGTCGGACGTGAACGCGCTCGTCGAGGCTTTGAAGGCGCTCGCCGCCAGCGCGCAGACGCAGAATCAGTCCCAGCCTCCGGCCCAGTCGGGTCAGGAATCTCAGAGCGGACAAGGGAGCGTAAAGCCCTAACCGCCACGCCCCGGCCCTCGCCTCAACTACCTCGTCCCGCCCTACAGCTTTACAGGAGGAGAAACTTCGCCGCGCTCCGGCGGCAATTTTTGACAACATCACGGTCGGTCGCACGCATTGTGCGGCGCGCGCTTTAAGAGTTGCCGCTTCCAAACAGGGCCAACTCCTTCGAGCGTTAGCGCGTGGCGGGCGTCGGGCCGTTGATGTTTTGAAGGATGAAGATTATGGCTCACATCAAAAATCTTTTCGCGGCCACGTGCAGAGGCGCGCTCGTCTCTCTGCTCGTGTGCATGCTCGGCATCGTCGCCCTCGGCAACAGTCCGGGCGGCGCGTCGGCGGTTAAGACACCCGTCGCGCAGTCGGTGCGCGCCACGACTTCCGGCGCGGCCACGCTCATCGTCATAACGGGCACGGCCCCGATGGCCTACGCGGTTCGTCGCCCCGACGCACGGCATCTCGTCGTCGAGCTGCCCGGCGTTGACGGCTCGCAGCTCTCCCCGACATACAACATCACTTCGGCGCTCGTCGAAGGCGTGTCGGTCAAGCAGACGCTGCGCGGGAGCAATCCGGTCGCGAGCCTTCACGTGGCCTTGCGCGCCGCGGTGCGCGAGCGCTCGCGCATGGATGGCAGCCAGCTCATGGTCGAGCTGAC
>DASQLL010000464.1:0-2090 GCA_035630035.1 Pyrinomonadaceae bacterium
GTCCGAGCGACGCCTTGCCGACTTCGTAGAGTTTGACGGCAAGTAGAAGCCTAGCCTCGTCCTCGGAGAGATTAGCGGGCAAATCAACTTTCAGTTCCGTAACGCTCATGAGTCGTGCCACCTCTGACCGTCTTATTAGCACTCGCGCCTGATTGTTTCAAGCCGCCCCGCAACTCTCGTCAGCCGCGCACTGTTGAACCTTCAGTCTCGCCGGCTTCCAACGCCTCGACTCGCGCCGCTTCCTCCGCGCGCTTTCGCGCAAGCCCCTCGCGCCCGTCGTAGCGCAGGAACGCGGGCAGCAGAAACGAGAGAAGCACAGTCCCGGCGACGCACAACACGCCGCCCGAAACGACGGACGCGCGGACGCCGAACAGCCCCGCGGCAATCCCCGACTCCGCGTTTCCGAGCAGAGGGCCGGTAGTGTAGCTCACCATCTCTATGCCCGCGAGCCGCCCGCGCAAATGATCCGGGATGGTCTGATTCCAGATCGTCATGCGGAACAGGCCGCTCACCATGTCCGCCCCGCCCGCGAGCGCGAGGCAGACGAGCGCCACCCAAAGCGTCGGCGCGAAACCGAAAGCGATGATGGCGAGTCCCCAAACTCCTGCGGCGAGCGCGACCGCCAGCCCATGCTTCCGCACGCGCCCCGTCCAACCGGAGGTGAGCATCACGCACATCGCGCCAAACGCGGGCGCGGCGTAGAGCAGTCCGACGGACGCGCCGCCGAACCCCTCGGCGATTGCGGGGAACAGAGCCATCGGCATTCCGAAGAACATCGCGTTGATGTCAATCAGATACGTGCCCAGAAGCTCCGGGCGGCTGCGCGCGTAGCGCAGTCCTTCAAGGATTGAGCGAAGGGAAGGCGCGTCCGCTCCAACGGGCGCAGGCACGGCACGCATGAGCGCGAGCGCGACGAGCGATGCGGCGAACGTCACGAAGTCAATCGAGTAGGCCGCGGTCGGCCCCGCGGTCGCGATCAGAAGCCCGCCGAGCGCGGGGCCGCCGATCATGCTGATGGTCGCGCTCAGAGACTTCAGAGCCGCAGCCGCCGGCATCAGCTCCGCGGGCACGATGCGCGGGATAAGCGAGTCGAGCGACGGCCTCTGCAAACCGTTCAAGGCCGCGAACAGCGCGGCGCAAACGTAGAGCAGCCACACGCGCGGCTGCGGCAGAAGCGAATTGAAAACGAGGACGAGCGTGCCCGCCGCGAGTAGGGCTTCGGTGACGAGCGCCATGCGCCTCCGGTCAACCGCGTCGGCGAGCGCGCCCCCGACGAACGCCATCAGGAATATCGGCACGAACTCCGTGACGCCCAGCATCCCGACCGCGAACGACGACTTCGTCAAGGCGTACACCTGCACGGGCAACGCCACGAACGTCATCATCGAGCCGAAGAACGACACGGCCTGCCCCGCGAACAGCAGCCGAAAATCGCGCGACACGCGAAGCGGCGTTATATCCAACGCGACCGCGCGCACAAGCCTCTTCGCAAAACTCGCCTCGTGGCGCGTCCCCGCCTGCGTCGTTTCAACGGGGTCGGGCGTCAGGTGCGTCGTCGGTTGGGTCGGCTGTTCGTCCACGGCTTAAAGTCGAATCACTCGACGCGCGCGGCACTTAAAAACGCCCGTCGAGAAAAATGACGCCCCACGCAGCGCCCTCGCCACGTGGGGCATGACAATTTTCAAAGGAGCGTCTGCCGCCCGACCGCCGGGCGTCGAGGCGTCAGAACTCTACTACGAGGCCGTCTTTCTTGGGAGGCTCGTCGCCCTCATCAGGTATGAGTACGCCCTCCTCGGACGGGCCGCCCGGCTCCTCCCCTTCAGGTATGAGTATGCCCTCTTCGGACGGGTCGCCAGTGTTTTCGGGTATGAGTGCGCCCTCTTCGGACGGGTCGCCGGTGTTGGGGTCTTGTTCGTCTGCCATGATCTTCTCCTTAATGGGCGAAGCACGCGGGCTAAGGCGCAGCTCACAGTCAGACTTCACCCTATGAAAAGTTTAAATCGGCGAGGCTCTCCCCATGTTGGGATAAGGCGTAGGATATGAGCGCGCGGGGCGGCTGTCAAACACCTGAGTCGTTATGCGCGCCAACC
>DASQLL010000465.1:0-5055 GCA_035630035.1 Pyrinomonadaceae bacterium
CGATGCCGTACTGCACGATGGACGTGTCGCCGTGGATGACGGTCACGTCTTCGAGACGCACGCCCAACTCGTCCGCGGCGAGCTGCGCGAACGAAGTCTCCTGTCCCTGACCGTGCGGCGACGCGCCCGTAAGCACTGTGACCGCGCCCGTCGGCTCGATGCGAACGGTCGCGCTCTCCCAACCGCCCGCGGGCATCGCCTGCGACGGGCCGAGCGCGCAAATCTCGACGTAGGTCGAGACGCCTATGCCGACGATTCTTCCCTCGTCGCGCGCCGACTTTTGCTCTTCGCGCAATTTTTCGTAGCCCGCGTTCGCAAGCGCCTTCGCGAGCGCGCCCTCGTAGTCGCCGCTGTCGTAGAAAAGACCCGTCGCGGTCTTGAAGGGGAACTCGTCGGGGGCTGGGAAGTTTCTGCGACGGACTTCGACCGGGTCGAGTCCCAACTCGCCGGCGACGAGGTCGAGCGCGCGCTCGACGACGTAGGTCGCTTCGGGCCGGCCCGCGCCACGGTATGCGTCGGTCGCCATCTTGTTCGTGAAGACGGCGGTGACGTTGATCTGAATCGCGGGGATTTTGTAACAGCCTGAAAGCATCAATCCCGTCAGCGTAGGGATGGCGGGCGTGAGCAGTTGATGGTACGCGCCGAGGTCTGCCGTGACGTTGTAGCGAAGCCCCGTGAGCGTGCCGTCGTTCTTAAAACCTATCTCTATCTCGCCGACCTGACCGCGCCCGTGAATCGTCGCCTGCATGTTCTCGCGCCGCGTCTCGATCCACTTGACGGGCCTGCCGAGCTGCATCGAAATCCATCCGAGCAGAGCTTCCTCGGCGTACACGTTGAGCTTCGAGCCGAAGCCGCCGCCGACTTCGGGCGTGATGACGCGCAACTTGTTTTCGGGCATGCCGATCATCAGCGCGAGCTGCGTTCGCAGAAGGTGCGGAATCTGCGTCGAAGACCAGACCGTAAGCTCCTGCTCGCCCGGAAAATAACGCGCAAGCACGCCGCGCGGCTCCATCGCCACGGGCGCGAGACGTTGATTCGTGATTCGCTGTTTGATGACTCTATCAGCCGATGAGAGCGCGGCCTCGATGTCGCCCTCGCCCGCCGTGAGCTTGTACGCGACGTTGTCGCCGAAGTGCTCGTGTATGACCGCGCCGCCCCGCGCGGCTTCTTCCGCGTCAACGACCGCGGGCAGCTCTTCGTAGTCAACCGACACAAGCTCCGCCGCATCGCGCGCAGTGTATGCGTCCGTTGCGACGACAGCGGCGATGGGGTGGCCGACGAAGTAAACCTTGTCGGAGGCGAGGACTCTGTGATCGGGCACTTTCAGGCCGGGCAGCGCGCCCGCGCACGGCACAGGCCCGATTTTTTCGGCCATCTCCCTGCCGGTGTAGACGGCGACGACGCCCGGCGCGCTCACGGCCTCGCTCGTGTCCACGCCGCCCAAGCGCGCGTGCGCGTAGATCGAGCGCACGAACGCAACGTGCAGCGTGTCCGGCAGCCGTATGTCGTCAACGTAATGCGCGAGACCCTTAATCAGTCGCGGGTCTTCCGTGCGCTTCACTCTCTGTCCGACGTACTTGGTAGCCATCTTAATTCTCCGAAATAATGTTGCTTGCCGCCGCGCCGGTGCTACTATTAAACGGCGTCAGGCCGGTTCGCTTTTACGACACGCGGGCGGCGCGAGATGAAATTCGATTCTGAATCTCAGAGAGGCCGAGATGGTTCGCATTCCTATTGACCGTAAAAAGATCGCCGACTTCTGCCGAAGGCATCACATCCGAAGGCTGGCCTTCTTCGGCTCGGTGCTGCGCGACGACTTTCGCCCGGACAGCGACGTGGACGTGCTGGTCGAGTTCGAGCCGGGGCGCGTACCGGGGCTGACATTCTTTGCGATGGAGGAAGAGCTGTCGGGAATCCTCGGTCGCAGAGTTGACCTGAACACTCCGCAGTTCGTGAGTCCGCATTTCCGCGAACGTGTGTTGGCGGAGGCGGAGGCGCAGTATGAGCAAGCCTGACCGCGACGCCGCGGCCCTGCGCCACATGCTCGACCACGCGAGGGAAGCAACCTCCTTCGCGCGCGGCAAAACGCGCGCTGACCTCGACACCGACCGCCTCTTGAATCTCGCGTTGACAAGACTGCTGGAGATCACAGGCGAGGCTGCCAGCAGAGTCGCCGAGAACGTGCGCGCGCGGCATCCCGAAATCCCTTGGCCGCAGATCGTCGGCCTGCGAAACCGGCTCATACATGGCTACGACTCCGTTGACCTCGACATCCTCTGGCAGATCGTCACGGGCGACTTGCCGCCCCTGATCGCGTCTCTCGAATCAATCATCAATGAAAAGCCGTGACAGGTGACGGGTGACAGGTGACAGGATAGAACTTGTCTTTATCCTGTCACCTGTCACCCGTCACCTGTCACTTTCTGAGCGGCGTACTCAACCGCTTCGACGATGTGCTGGTAGCCGGTGCAGCGGCACAGGTTTCCTTCTAGGCCGTGTCGAATCTCTTCGCGCGAGGGGTCGGGGTTGCGTTCGAGAAGTTGCGCGGCGGCCATAATCATGCCGGGCGTGCAGTAGCCGCATTGAAGGCCGTGGCGTTCCCAGAAGCCTTCCTGCACCGGATGAAGCTCGCCGTTTCGGGCGAGTCCTTCGATGGTCGTCACCTCCGCGCCGTCGGCCTGTACGGCGAGCAGCGTGCAGGATTTGACGGCCTGCCCGCCGACGAAGACGGTGCAAGCGCCGCACAGCGAAGTCTCGCAGCCGACGTGCGTGCCCGTAAGGCCCAGCACGTCGCGCAGGTAATGCACGAGCAGAAGTCGCGGCTCGACCTCGTGTTGATGAGTCGTCCCGTTGACGTTGATTCGGACGGCGATTTTCATAATGCGCCTCACACGTTTTGAAATCAGGACAGTTCGACGCGCGGCGTCGTCTTAAGCAGACTGAAAAGGACGCGAGTTAGACTCTCTTCGGTAAGTGCCTTCTAAGCGAAATCGGTTTGAAAGTCAATGGTTTTCAGCGTCTACTCATTCTTGATCGTAGGGTAAGGGGCACTCACAGCCGCAGGCGCAGAGGGCGCAGAGTTCACGCAGAGAAAAGCAAAATCTCTGCGCCCCCTCTGCGTCCTCTGCGCCTCTGCGGTGAATGTTTCCAAGCCTAAGGTCAGGCCGCACTAATCGCGAACGACGACGTTGACCAAGCGACCGGGGACGACGACCGTCTTGACGATCTGCTTGCCGTCCGTCCAAGCGCGCACGCGCTCGTCGGCCATCGCAGCCGCGCGCGTCTCCTCTTCGGTCGCGTCCGCGCTCACCGAAACGCGACCGCGCAGCTTGCCGTTGACCTGCACGGCTATCTCCAGCTCGTCCCTGCGCGCCAAGTCTTCGTCGAACTCAGGCCAGCGCGCGCCGCTCCGCAAGATACCGCCCGCGTGGCCCAAGCCCTCCCACATCTCTTCGGCGACGTGCGGCGCGAAGGGCGCGAGCATCAAGACCAAAGACTCCAATGTCTCGCGCACGGCGAAGGTGTCCGACGGACTCGCCGATGCGGGCGAAGTTTTGAAGTCGCCCAGAGCGTTCGACAGTTCCATCAACGCGGCGACCGCGGTGTTGTAGCGCAGTCCCTCGAAATCATTCGTGACGCGCTCGATTGTGCGGTGCGTCTGCTGGCGCAAGCCCCGCGCCTCGATGGAGAACTCGCCGGCTGCATCCGCCGTTTTGGGCGCATCGCGCAGCGCATCGCGCCAGCGATAGACGAACGAGTAGACGCGACGCAGGAAGCGTAGCGCGCCGTCAATGCCCGCCTCCTGCCAGCGCAAATCGTTCTCGACGGGCGCGGCGAACAACACGAACATGCGCGCGGCGTCCGCGCCGTAGGCCGCGATCATATCGTGCGGGTCTACGCCGTTGTTCTTTGACTTACCCATCTTCTCGAACGGGCCGACCGAGACGGGCTGGCCGTCGCTGACGAGAGTCGCGCTGGTAATGCGTCCCTTGTCATCGCGCACCACGTTAACGTCCGATGGGTTTATGTAGACCTTTTGCCCGGCCTCCTCGCCCTCGCGCAGGAAGGTCTCGGCCACGACCATGCCCTGCGTCATCAACTTCTTCACAGGCTCGCCAAACGTAACGAGGCCGATGTCGCGCATGAACTTCGTCCAGAAGCGCATGTAGAGCAGGTGCATCACGGCGTGCTCGATGCCGCCGATGTACTGGTCAATCGGAGTCCAGTAGGCGACCTTCTCTTTGTCGAACGGCGCGGCGTCGTTCGCGGGGTCGCAGTAGCGGAAGAAGTACCAGGACGAATCAATGAACGTGTCCATCGTGTCGGTCTCGCGCCGCGCCGCGCCTCCGCACTTCGGGCAGGTGGTGTTGACGAACTCGGGCACGCCCGCCAGAGGCGAGCGGCCCGCGCCCGTGAACTCCGCGCGTTCGGGCAACACGACTGGCAAATCTTTTTCGGGGACGGGCACGACGCCGTCACGCTCGCAATAGACAATCGGAATCGGCGCACCCCAGAAGCGTTGGCGCGAGATTCCCCAGTCGCGCAGTCGGTATGTGACGGCAGACTCGCCGAAGCCCTGCTTCACCGCGAACTCGGCCATCTCGCGCTTCGCGTCGTCGGAGAGCTTGCCGCTCCAGTCGCCGCTGCCCACGAGGATGCCGTACTCTGTGAACGCCTCTTTCATCGCGACGGACTGATCCTCGCTCGTCGGGTCGCGGTCGGCGTGCGGTTGTTCGTGCGAGATGCGCTCGATGACGCGGCGTATCGGCAGAGAGTATTTCTGCGCGAACTCGAAATCGCGCTCGTCGTGCGCGGGCACGCTCATGACCGCGCCCGTGCCGTACTCCATCAAGACGTAGTTCGCGGCCCACACGGGCAGTTGCTCGCCGCTGAAAGGGTTGATGGCGGCCAGACCCGTGTTCAAGCCCTCCTTCTCCTCCTCGTCGCCCGGCGCACGGCCCGCGCGACCAGCGCGCACGCGCTCGGCGAATCGTCGCACGTCCGTTTTGAGCGGCGACTTTTCGATTAAGGGATGATCGGCGGCGACGACGACCG
>DASQLL010000466.1:0-2605 GCA_035630035.1 Pyrinomonadaceae bacterium
CTCGGTTGGTAGACAATCTCAGCGGTGTTGGCGCGCGGGGGCGTGTAGGCTCTGGCCGGGACGCTCTGCGGCGGCGGCAGCGCCGAGGCGGAAGTCGGCGGCGTGAACATGCTCTGCGAGACTGGCGGGGCGTAAAGGGCCGTCTGCTTCTGCCGTCGGAATGGGCCGTCCTCGAAGATGAAGGCGTAGATGAGGCGCAGCAGTCCGGCCATGAAAACAATCACGCCGAAAAGCGCCAGCTCTTCCGGCGAACCGATAATCTCGGACATCATCGCCAGCACAGGCCCGAGGAAGATGCCGAACAGCATCAGCTTGCCGCCGAGGCGCGCTCCTTTGCGGCGCGGCGTATCGCCAACAATCAAGCCCTGAGTCGCGTCAGCGTGCGTCGCGCCGCCGGTCGCCAGCAGTCCCGACACGCCCGCGAGCTGAAAGCCGCAGCGCGGGCAGAACCTCACATCGCTTGACGCCTGCTGTTGTCCACACTGTGGGCAGAACATTTTTTAAATCTCTCCTGACCGGCTCCGACGGACGACAAATTATGCCTTGATGCCTTACGAATATCCCACTTGTGCGGTTCGCCCGCAAGGGCGCGCTTCGCATCTTTCAAATGCGCGGCAGGCGCGCGTCGGAGAAAAGCCTGAAGGTCGCGAAGGCGCGTCCCTGATGATGCGCGGCGCGTGCGAGCGTTTCCGCAAGCAGCGAGTAAAGCGAGCGCATCTCGCCCGAAGGCGTTGCGATCTCTTTCGAGAGGTCTCGGTCGGAGCGTATGGATTGGAAGGCGCGAAGCCGAGTCGCTTCGGTCTCGTTCAGATATTCCGCGACGTGCGCGGGGGTCGTGAGCGCTTCGGGCAGCGTCCACTCGAAGGGGTCGTCCCAGAGATTCGCGGTGATGCCGCCGAAGGTCTGCTCGACGGCGGCTGCGCTACGCAGTATGTGCTCGCCGCAGGAATAGACGGGGAATGTGCGCGCGCGCTCGACGGGCGGCTGCCAGTAGAGTCTGTCGGAGGGGACGGCCTGCACGAGCGCATGTGAACGCTCGTGCAGGCGCGCGAACTGTAGGTCGAGGCTTCGGACGATCTCCATCGTTTGAATCCCGGCGAGCCTCGCCGCCGCATCGGTTATTTCGAGCTGCGGTCTTCTTCCTGAATCGCAGTCCCGAACGTGCGGCCCTTTAGCGCGGGGCCGGAGAAGACGCGCCCCTTGACGCCTACGCGCGCGCCGCGCGAGGGGACTCCGCGCTGCGAGGCGATGATCCAAATCTTGCCCGTGCCGTCGTCAAGCTCGTATGCGCCGCCGACGAAAGGCACGCCGTAGCTGTCGGTCACGGTGCCCGCTACGCCGACATCCTTGTTCATATATTTGTCGGGGTCGGCGTTTATCTTCCCTATGTTCGTACGGCTCGGGCAGGCCGTCAGTCCGAAGGCGGCGGCGAGCAAGAGCGGTAACAGAAACCGAGTGCGACGTGTTGGCATGTGCATCTCCTTATTTTGCGTAGAACGTCGGGAGAGCTTGGTCATCATAGCACGGCGAAATGTTCGCGGGACATGCGCCTCTCTGCGCGCCGGATCGCGCCCGAACTTTTCTCGCGGTCAGGGTGTTCTGAAACACCTCGATGATGTATAACACCCGGCGGCATCACGATTTCACGCGCGACGCCTGAGCCGGAGTCTCGACCACTTCATCCCGAAATGACAAAACGGAGAGAGATTTTGACGCAAGCTTTGATTGCAGTCGTCGTGCCGGCGGTTGCTTATTTTGAGCGACACCGATGCCGACGCGCGCGGACTCACCATCCGTCCAAAGCAACGCTTTTTTAGTTTGAAGCACAAATCGGAGAAACCATGAGCAAAAAAATCATCAGGCGCGATTTCCTACGCGCGGGCGCAGCCGCGGGGCTTGCGCTCGCCTCGACCAAAACTTTCGGCGCGGGCGCGCCCGCCGTCATCGCGCAGGGCGTCAGGCCCGTCGTCATCGCTTCCTCGAACGGCAACGTGTTTAAGAACGGCGGCAACGAGACGTGCGTCGAGCGCGCCTTTCGTCTGATGACCGCCGGGAGCGACGTGCTGGATGCTTTGATCGAGGGCGTCAACATCGTAGAGCTTGATCCGCTCGACGACAGCGTCGGCTACGGCGGCTTGCCGAACGCGGACGGCGTCGTGCAGCTCGACTCGTCCTGCATGCACGGCCCGAAGAAGCGCGCGGGCGCGGTGGCATCGCTCGAAGGCGTGCGAACGCCCTCGCTCGTCGCGAAGGCCGTGCTTGAGATGACAGACCACCACCTGCTCGTCGGCCACGGCGCGCAGACGTTCGCGCGCAACATGGGCTTCAAGATTGAGGACGATTTGAACACGGAGCATTCACGCAAGCTCTGGCTCGAATGGAAGCGGCGCACAGACCCTTCGCACTACCTCGACCCGCAGAAGCGCGCCGAAGTTTGGCGGCGCGAGGGATTGAAGATGGTTAAGGAGGGGCTGATACGCGAGGAGCATTTCTACGGCACGATCAACTGCGACGGCGTCAACTCGAAGGGCGAGGTGTGCGGCGTGACGACGACGAGCGGGCTTGCTTGGAAGATACCGGGGCGCGTGGGCGACTCGCCAATCTT
>DASQLL010000467.1:0-3604 GCA_035630035.1 Pyrinomonadaceae bacterium
TGATGCGACCGACGAGGCGTTCGAGGTCTGAGACTTCGCGCAGCAGAGCGCGCGTCCGGTCGCGTCGAATCTGTGAGCGATGCAGGTCTTCAACCGCGGCGAGTCGCGCCTCAATCTCGCCGCGCCGGATGGAGGGGCGAAGCATCCACGCTCGAAGCAGGCGCGCGCCCATGCCCGTTACGGTAGCGTCGAGGACTGCGAGCAGGGAAGCGCCGCGCCCCGCAGCCCCCTGCGATTCGACCAGCTCAAGATTGCGGCAGGTAACTGCGTCGAGAACGAGGTGATCGTGCGTCTCAAAGAAACTGATGTCCGTGATGTGCGCCGCCGCGTCGCGCTGAGTCTCGCGCGCGTAGCGAAGGCACGCGCCCGCCGCGCTCACCGCAGCAACCTTTTGGCCGAGTCCGTAGCCTTCGAGCGTGCGCGCGCCGAATTGTTCGAGCAGAAGCGAGGCGCACGAGGTCGGCTCCCAGAGCCATTCGTCGAGGGGCGTGAGCGCGATTCCGACGCTCGCCGTCGCGGCCTGCTCAGCCGGCATGATTCGAGCGACGGGCGCGCGCTCCTCCGTCTGCTCTTGCACGAGAGGGAGCGGCGCGGTGTGCGTTCCTTGATTTGCGTAAGCGGCTTTGACTAGCGGCGCGATGGATTGAGGAAAGAGAAGCTCGCGCGGCGCGTATGATTCGATGTCGGCTTGTATGCGCGCCCAAGCGTCGCCGCCGCTCACCTCCGTTGCCCGAAACTCGCCGGTCGAGAGGTCGAGCAGCGCCGCTGCGAACGTGTCGCCCGCGCCGCAGACAGCCGCAAGATAGATCGTCTCTTTAGCTTCGATCAGATGCGAGTCAATCGCAGTCCCCGGCGTGATAACGCGCACGACCTCGCGGCGCACGAGCTTCTTCGCCTTTGAAGGGTCTTCCGTCTGCTCGCAGATGGCGACGCGGTAGCCTTTGCGTATGAGGCGCGCGACGTGGTTCGCGACCGCGTGGTGCGGCACGCCGCACATAGGGATCGGCTGTCCGCGCTCCTTCTGCCGCGCGGTCAGCGTTATCTCAAGCTCGCGCGCGCCTGTTATTGCGTCCTCGAAGAAAAGCTCGTAGAAGTCTCCGAGGCGGAAGAAGAGAATCGTGCCGGGGTGCTGCCGCTTTAGCTCCTGATACTGCCGCAGCATGGGCGTGAGCGTGGCGTTCGTCGTAGTCATTTGCCTCGTGGCCTACGGTGAGAGTCGGATTTCGGAAACCTCGGTTTGAAGCTCAAAGCTACCATAGTCAACGCCGAAAGGCACGAAGCACCAGAGGCTCGATTCTCCGCGAGCGCGCGAATCAATGCAAGATTTCCCACCGCTTCGGGACAATACTGTGACAGCGTTGCGGGAGAGTTCAGTTTAGGCGGTAGGGCGCAGCGACTCTGAAACGCAAACATGAACCTAACCACGCAGATCATCACTTTGTTCGTCCTCGCTATTCCCATCGCGTGCGTCGCGTGGACTGTGACTCACGAAGAAATTTTTCGCGAGCCAAGAGAGTTCTGCGTTCAGAAGAGCAAAGAGTGCCGGAGCTGGTACAAGAGGAAGTTCTTCTACCTTTTCACGTGCGAGTATTGCTTCAGCCATTACATTACGGCAATCTTCCTCGTCATCACGCGCTACCACCTTCTCTACGACGATTGGCGCGGCTATCTCATCGGCGGCTTCGCGCTCGTGTGGGTCGCGAACCAGTACATGAGCCTTTACAACAGGCTCCGGCTCGACATCAAGAGCGAAAAGATTGAAACGAAGATCAAGGAGAAGGTGGTGGAGGACAGAATCGGTGACGAGTGACAGTTGACCAGTTGAAAAGCTCGAATCTCTTCACCCGCCGAATGCGCTCGTCACAGCTTCAGCCGAAGAAGATTTCGGCCACGTGGTAAATCTCATCGTCGAGCTTTTTAACTTTCCTCACAGCGTCGTCGAGCGGGACGCAGACGACCTTGTTTCCGCGCAGCGCCACCATCTGGCCCCAACGCTTTTCCAGCACGCTCTCGAAGGCCTTAACCCCGAAGCGCGTTGCGAGGACGCGGTCGAAAGCTGAAGGCGAGCCGCCCCGCTGTATGTAGCCGAGATTCGCCTGTCGCGTTTCGATGCCCGTCTCGCGCTCGATTGCCGACGCAAGGTGAAAGCCTATGCCTCCGAGCCGACCGCCCCTGTAAATCTGAGACTTCGCGGCTTCGTCGAGAAAATCTTCGTCCTCATGCGGGTGCGCGTCCTCGGCGACGACGATGATGGAGAAGGCGCTGCCCTGACGTTCGCGGTGGCGAAGCAGCTCGCAGACCTTCGAGAGGCGGAAGGGGTGTTCGGGAACGAGGATTACGTCCGCGCCCCCTGCGATCCCGCCGTATGCTGCGAGCCAGCCGGAGTGACGGCCCATCACCTCTATGACCATGATGCGATGGTGCGACTCGGCTGTGGAGTGCAGGCGATCAACGGCTTCCATCACGGTGTTGACCGCTGTGTCGAAGCCGAAAGGGAAGTCAGTCCCGTCGAGATCGTTGTCAATCGTTTTCGGAATGCCGACGATTGGGAGCTGATACTCGTGCCAGACATCGCGCGCGGCGCGCAGAGTTCCCTCGCCGCCGACGACTATGAGCGCATCGAGCTTGTGCTTCTGCCACGTCACGCGTATCCGTTCGGCGTAGTCCGCGCCGTCGTTCGGATTCGTGCGCGAAGTGCCGAGGATTGTGCCGCCGCGCGGGAGTATTCCCGTCACGGACATGCGCGTCAGAGTCTGCACGTCGTCCTCTATGAGGCCGCGCCAACCGTTCTTGACGCCCAGCACCTCGGCTTTCGTCTCACAGGATGCACGTCTGACGACGGCCCTGATGACTGCGTTCAACCCCGGACAGTCGCCGCCGCCGGTTAAAATTCCAACACGAAGACTCATTGCAGAACCTATTATGTCCTCAATTCAGAAACTCATAATTGATTTGATTTAATCGTCACGCCTATAATCTCGCGACGAAACGCGGCGTGTCAAACAGCACTTTTTCGCCGGCGTTCGGAAAGGCGCGCGGAATACTTGAAGGAAACGATGCCGGTGGGGGATTTGCTTATTTTGAGCGCGGACACCGCGACGCAGCAGAGAAGCGTCGCCGTCATACGCGGAGGGCGCGAGCTTTCGCTATGCGTGAGCGGCCTTGAGGATTCGGGATCGGCCAGCGCGCTCGCGGACGTAGCGCGCGCTCTGGCCGAGGCTTCAATCAAGCTTAGCGATGTCGGATTATTCGCAGTGACGACGGGGCCGGGCAGTTTTACGGGCCTTCGCTCCGGGCTGGCGACGATGAAGGCGCTTTCGGCGACTCTGAAGAAACCCGTGGTGGGCGTCCCTACGCTGCACGCCATCGCGCATTCCGTGCGACCGGCGCGGCGTGTGGCCGCGATGATACCGGCTGGTCGAGGCGAAGTGTTCGCGCAAATTCTCTCCGTATCGGCTGCCGGCGAGATCGTCGAGCAGGAAAGTCCGACGCACGAATCGCCGGGCAGCTTTGTCGAAAGAGTCGCGCGCATCGGCGGAGGGGTCAAATGGGCGGGCAGCGGCTCAATCAAATTTTCTGAAATGATTAGTCAACAGGCGAGCGC
>DASQLL010000468.1:0-19684 GCA_035630035.1 Pyrinomonadaceae bacterium
GACCGTGCCGAGCACGGAGCCGCGGTGGGTCTGCGCGAAGGCGCCCGGCGCGTGAAGGAGGGCGACGCACAGCGAGATGGACAAAAGTACGACGGCTTGGAGCTTTGACTTCAAGACTGAATTCTCCTCAAGGAATCGGACGGCACGGCGCGCTGGTCGAGCGAAGGGGCGCGCCGGTTCCCGGCATTATCGACGAAACCTGCTTTTACCGCGAAAGGCGGCGAAAAAAGTGCGCGCGCGCTTCAATTTTTGTGGCGGCGCGGAAGGATTTACCTCAAAATCTGAAACCGCCTGCTAGAATGCGGAGTATAAAGATTCGCCGAGACCGTACGTATCGAACTGGAGTTATACGTCCACATGCTTCAAAACGTTTCTCTTCTTCCCCCTCTGTGCGCGAGGCTCGCCTGCCTCGCGCTCGTCCTCCTCTTCGCCGCGCAGGCGCGCGCCCAGACGACGAGCACGCTCGCCGGCGACATAAAGGACGCGAACGGCGCTGCCATCCCCGGAGCCGTGGTGACGGTCAAGAGCCTTGAGACGGGGCGGGCGAGCACGGCCACCTCCGACGCCGAGGGACGCTACGTCTTCGCGGGGCTGCCCGTCGGGCCTTACGAGGTGCGCGCCAGCAAGTCCTCCTTCAAGAACTACCTCTTCGAGCGCATCAGCCTGACGGTCAACGAGACGGCGACCCTCAACATCTTGATGGAGGTCGCGGGCCTCGACGAGCAGGTCAACGTCACGGACGAAGCGGCGCTCGTCAACACGCTGACGCCCGAACTGAGCTTCCTCGTCGGCGAGCGTGCGATGCGCGAGCTGCCGCTGAACGGGCGCAACTACACCGACCTCGCGTTCCTACAGCCCGGCGTCGTCGCCTACCCGCACCGCGACACCGGCTCTGTCGTCGCGCACGGCGTCGGCATCAGCGTCAACGGGCAGGACCCGCGCTCTAACGTCTATCTCCTCGACGGCACGCCGCAGAACGACTTCACCAACGGCCCTTCGGGGAGCGCCGCCGGCACCTCGCTCGGACTCGAAACCATCCGCGAGTTCCGCATCGAAACCAACGCCTACAGCGCCGAGTACGGTCGCAACTTCGGCGGGCAGGTCAACGCCGTCTCGAAGTCGGGGGGCAACGTCTTCCACGGCTCGCTCTACGAGTTCCACCGCAACGACAACCTCGACGCGCGCAACTTCTTCGACCCCGAGCGCAAGCCCGAGTTCCGCCGCAACCAGTTCGGCGGCTCAATCGGCGGCCCCATCCGCAAAGACCGTCTCTTCTTCTTCGCCGGCTACGAGTCGCTGCGCGAGAACCTCGGTCGCACGGTACGCACCGTGACGCCCGACCTCGACGCGCGCGAAGGCATCGTCACGCGCTGCAACGTGACCCCTGCGGCGGGGCAAGCCTGTCCCGCGGCGAACATCGTCCGCACCAACGTCGGCGTTAGCCCCGTCGTCCGTCCCTTCCTCGACGCGTTCCCGCTGCCGAACCTCGGCCCCTCGCGCGTGACGGGCAACCTCGCCGCGCACACCTTCGGCTTCGACCAGCAGATACGCCAGCACTTCCTACAGGGGCGCGTGGACTACAACCACAGCGACCGCGACCAGTTCTTCGCGCGCTACACGTTCGACGACGCAGACCAATTGCTCCCGACCGACTTCCCGCAGTTCCCGCGCACCTTCTTCTCGCGCAATCAGTTCTTCACGGGTGAGTACCGGCAGACGCTCTCGGCCTCGACGCTGAACACGCTGCGCTTCAACTTCAGCCGCACGCGCGTCGGGCAGAACGTCGAGGCGAACCTCGCAAGCCCGCTTCCCGAATTCGTGCCGGGCCGCGGCATCACAGGCGACATAGACATCGGCGGCATCCCGCGCTTCGGCCCGCAGTCGTCCGGCAACCTTCGTCTGGTGCAGAACGTCTTCGGCGGCGAGTACAACGTCGTCCACAGCCGCGGTCGTCACCTGTTTAAGGTCGGCGCGCTCGCCGAGCGTTATCAGGACAACATGGTCAACCCGACCTTCAGCAACGGCATCTTCACCTTCGCCTCGGTCGGCGACTTTCTACAGAACCGCGCGCAGCGCTTCATAGGGCTGACGCCCGGCGCGCAGTTCGACCGCTACTGGCGCTTCACGCTCTTCGGCCTCTACGCGCAGGACACCTGGCGCGTACACCCGCGCCTCTCCTTGAGCGGGGGCTTGCGCTACGAGGCTTCGACGACGCCTCTGGACTTGGGCGGGCGCGACGTGTCGCTCCCCTCCTTGAGCGACCGCACGCCGACGATTGGGCCGCTCTACGAGAACCCGACCTTGAAGAACTTCGCCCCGCGCGTCGGATTCGCGTGGGACGTTATGGGCGACGGGCGAACCTCCGTAAGAGGCGGCTACGGCATCTACTACAACACGAACAACCAGCAGAACCTGATCGTGACGGTCACGAACCCGCCGGCCACCCCGCGCCCCGTCATCAACAACCCGGCCTTCCCCGTCCCGAACTTCGTCGGCTCGCTCTCGATACGCCCCGTGCAGTTCGACCTCGACAACCCGTACTTGCAGGTCTGGAATCTGAACCTCCAGCGCGAGCTTTGGTTCGACACGGTCATCACCATCGGCTACGCAGGCTCGCGCGGCGTGCATCTCCTTCGCAGCAACGACGTGAACATCCCCGCCCCCATCATACGCGCAGACGGCACGCCCTTCTGGCCCGTGGGTCAGCCGCGCCCGAACACCGCGTTCACGACCATCGAGCTGAAGTCTTCGGACGGCAACTCTTGGTACAACGCGATGGTCTTCGAGGCGCGCAAGCGTTTGACGCGCGGACTCAACGCGCAGCTCTCCTACACCTTCTCGCGCAACATAGACACGACGCAGGCTTCGACCTTCTTCTCCGACGCGACGAACGGGACGACGACGGCCTTCCCAGAGTTCCCCGGCCTCGACTACAACAAGGGGCTTTCGGACTACCACGCCAAGCACAACCTCGTCGTCAACTTCACGTGGCAGCTTCCGTTCGGGCAGGGGCGCGAGGGGCTGGCGGGACTGCTCACGAGCGGGTGGCAGTTGTCTGGGATAGGGCAGGCGCGGAGCGGGAACCCTCTGACGGTCTTCGTCGCGCGCAATCGCTCGCGCTCGCAGTGGTCGCCCTCACTCGCTCCCGGCATCGGCTTCGACCGCCCCGACTTCGCGCCCGGCTTCACGGCTGACACAGCCGTCATCGGCGACCCCGACCAGTACTTCGACCCGGCGGCCTTCCGTCTGCCCGCCGCCGGCACGCTCGGCAACGTCGGGCGCGGCGCGCTCATCGGCCCCAACCTCCGCGTCTTCGACCTCTCGCTAGCTAAGAACACGCGCTGGGGCTGGCTCGGCGACGACGGCGCGGTGCAGTTGCGCCTGGAGGCTTTCAACCTCTTCAACCGGGCCAACTTCGCCCCGCCCAGCCTGATCGTCTTCACCGGCGCCGCCGACAACGAGCAGCCGCTCTCGACCTTCGGGCGCACACGCTCGACCACAACCTCGTCGCGGCAGGTTCAGCTCGGCGTTCGATTGACGTTCTGAAAACCGTGATAGGTGACGGGTGACGGGTGACAGGATAAATCCTGCTCTTACCTGTCACCCGTCACCTGTCACCTGTCACGAGGTCTTTTATGCTCTGGATCATCTTCGCCCTCGGCGCGGCGCTCGCGTGGGGGCTGTATGGGCCGGTGCTTCACCGGGGGCAGGTGCAGTTGGGCAGCCCCTTGCGTGCACTGCTGTGCGTCGGCGCGGCCTACTTTCTCATCGGGGTGCTAGTGCCACTCATCGGTCTGTCGTCGCAGGGCGGACTGAGCGCAGGGTTCACGACCAAAGGTGCGCTTGCCGCAACGGCGGGCGGCGCGCTTGGTGCAGTGGGAGCCGTCTGCATCATCTACGCCTTCCGCGCGGGCGGACTGCCGACCTACGTCATGCCGCTCGTCTTCGCGGGCGCGCCGCTCGTCAACGTCCTCTTCTCGATGTTGCTCCACCCACCGAAGCAGGCCCCCAACCCGCTGCTCTACGTCGGCTTCGTCCTCGCCGCCACCGGCGCCGGCATGGTTCTCTACTTCAAGCCTCAGTCTTAAAAGGGTGCTGGGTGTTGGGTTCTGGGTTCTGGGTAAAAGCAACTTGTCTTTACCCAGAACCCAACACCCAGCACCCTTCTTTTCACCGTCGCTTGCCGATGCAGTAGAGGTGGTTCGAGGTGCGGATAAAAATCTGCCCTTCGGAGACGGCAGGCGAGCTGAGACAGTACTCGCCGAGGTCGTTCTCGGCAAGCAATTCAAACTGCGGCCCCGCCTTGATGACTGAGGTCATGCCGTCCTCGTTCGTCACGTAAATCTTCCCGTCGGCGAGTATTGGCGACGCGCTGTATGTGCCGGGCTTCAGGCGCTGCTGGCCGTAGACCTCCTTGCCGGTCTTTGCGTCGAGACACCAGACGATGCCGCGGTCGTTGACGACGTAGAAGTACTTGCCATCGGTGACGGGCGTCGGCACGTCCGGCCCGGTCTGCGTAGACCAAGCGAGGTGCGATTTCGAGATGTCGCCGCGCCCGCCGGAGCGCAGCGCGAGGAGCGGGCGCACGCGCGTCGGCACGTAGACCAGCCCGTCGGAGACGACCGGCGAGGCGACGACGCGGTAGAAAGGCTCGCGTTCGGGGTTGAGGCCCCCCGCGCGCCAAAGCTCCTTGCCCGTCGCGGGGTCGTGTCCCGTCACGTAGTCGCCGCCGCTCACCACCACTTCCGTCGTCTTCCCGTAGCGCAGCAGCGCCGGAGTCGTGTAGGCGTCGGGCGACTCGCGCACCGCGTCGGTCTGCCGCTCGACGCGCCAGAGGGTCTTGCCCGTCTTCTTGTCAACGCGCAGGACGTAAGAGGGGTCGTCGGTGTTCATCCCGTGCAAGACTTGGACGTAGAGCGAGTCCTCGTAAAGCAGCGGCGAAGAGGCGTAGCCCCAGTTGAGACCGAACTCGCCGTAGTCCTTCTGGATGTCGCGCGCCCACAGCTCGCGCCCCTCGAAGTCGAAGCCCTTGAGCATGCCCGTCCCCGTCATCACCCAGACACTCTTTCCGTCCGTCACGGGCGAAGGCGATGACATGTTCTGCTTTCGCATCTTCACGTTCCCGCCGCCGAGCTTGCGCTTCCACACGAGAGCGCCCTTCGAGCGATCAACGCACCAGAGGCTCAAGTCATCCCCTTCGGCGACGTTGAGGAAGACGCGCTCGCCCCACACGATGGGCGTCGAGCCGCTCAAGCCCGGCATCGCGAGTTTCCACGCGACGTTCTCCGACGCGCCCCAGCGCAGCGGCAGGTTACGTTCCGCGCTCACGCCGTTCAGTTCGGGGCCGCGCCACTGCGGCCAGTTCGCGAAAGCCGTCGCGGCGAGCAGCGCGGTCAGAGACGAGGCCATTAATAATCTACGCATCTTGAATACCTCCACTAGCGTGACGTGGCCTGATTCTAACGCAACGCGTGCGCGCTGCGTCGAAGAATTTTACTCCTCGCGGAGCGAGGACAGCAGCGGCGCTCTCAGCGTGGCCGCCGTCGCCACCAGCGAAGCCGCAAGCCCCGAGACGACGACTGCCGCGAGCAGTAGCCCGAGCGACGCAAGCGGCAGACGCCCGCCTCGCGCCGCAACCACCGGCGCAATCGCCAGCAGCGCGCACACGGTCCCCGTCAGCAGTCCGCACGCGAGCAGCAGCGCGTTCTCGGCGACGATCATCAGGCCGAAGTGACGCCGGTTGTAGCCGACCGCGCGCAGAAGTGCAAGCTCCCTCCGCCTCTCCAGCACGTTCCGCAAAAGCACCGCCGCCAGCCCCAGTGTGCCCAACGCGAGACCCAAACCGCCGAGCATCTGGAACGTCGAGAGGTAGGTGTTCTCGACGCGGTGGAAGCCCGCCAGACGCTCCGAGGTCGAGGCCGCGTCGAAGCCGAAGTCCGACAGGCGCTCTTCCATCAAGGCCGCCACGCGTGGCGCGTTCCGTTCGTCGGGCAGGTCGAGCAGGAAGAATCTGTAGCCCTCCTGCTCAGGAAAGTGTCGGAGGAAATTCTGCTCCGACACGAGCAACTCGCCCTGAAAGATGCTGTCGGAGAGCGTCGCGACCAGACGCAGGCGCAAAGGCGCAACGGCCCCGCCGCGCTCCAACACGAAGTCCTCGCCGAGTTTGAGGTGCAGGACGTATGCGGCGGAGTTCGCGTCCGCGATGATGGGAACAGCGCCGTCGGCGAACTCGCTTTCGAGCAGCAGCCACGGGTTCGCCTTAGCATCGCCTTCCGTCGCGAGCGAGCTTCCGAAACCGAAGCGCCCCTCGCGCCTGAAGGCGTCGGTCGGCGCGAGAATGCGCGGCTGGCTCGGCCGGTAGAGGTTCAGGCAGCTCGCGTCGTCGCCGGGGCGCAGGCGGAATCGCGCGAGCCGCACTCCGTCGAGTACGTCTCCACCATCGTCTGCACCGACGAGGTTCAATGCGTCTCGCCCCTCAGGCGTGTTCGGGTCGTGGACTACGGGCAGGAGCGACTCCGCCAGCAGCGCGTAGCCGCCGCCCCCCGACTCCCGTTCGCCCGCCGCCGCCGAGTCGTCGCGCCGGAAAGCGTCAACGGCGACGATGATGAAGGCGGCAGCCGCGATGAGCGTGATGCACAAAACGCTCCGCCCCGGCCTGTAGGTCGCGTTCCTCATCCCGAGTCGCGAGACCGACCACCACCCGCCAACGCCAATCGTCCCGCGCCCACGCCCGCGCAGCCACGCCGACTGAAATCCGAGCAGCGAGACGAGCAGCAAAGCCCCGCCCCCGAAAAACCCAGCCGCCTGCCCTACCGCGCCGAAGCCTGCCGCCAGCAGCAGCGCGCACCCCACAAGAAACGCGACCGACGGGATGAGCAGACGAGACAGGAAGACAGGGAGACGGGGGGACGGGGAGACATGCGCTTGTGTACTTGTGTCTCCCCGTCTCCCCGTCTCCCTGTCTCCCACTCCCCTATTCTCCCACCCGCGCCCGCCCGCGAGCAGGCTGCGCGCGGAGGCGCGACGCAGACTCCGCAACGTCAAGACTATGCAAAGAAGCGCGGCGGCGACTCCGCCGGCGGCCCCGAACACGAACGGCCACGGCCCCGCGTGCAGTTCGAGCGCGGTCGTGCCCACGGCCCCGACCCACCACGTCCGCAACCCCTTCATCAGAAGCCACCCGTACGCGTACGCGCCCGGCATCCCGACAAGGCTCCCCGCCGACGCGAGCACGAGCGCCTCCGCGAGGAAGATGGCGCGCACGCGCCCCGTCGTGTAGCCGACCGCGCGGAGCAGTCCCACCTCGCGCAGACGCTGCTCGACGCCGAGGCGAAAGAAGAGCGCCGTCAGCAGCAGCGCCGAGACGACGATGAAGAAGCTGAAGTAGAGAAAGTATTCGCCGAAGTCGGTTGCCCCGCGCGAAGCCGCAAGCCCCTCGGCCCTCACGGCGTAGACGTTCAACCCGGCGGCGGACGGCTCCAAAGTATCGCGCAAAGTTGCCGCGAACGTTTCGAGCGCTGCGTCAGGCGTCGCGCCTTCGAGCGAGCGGACGCGCAGCGAAGTCAGGCTCCCGAAGCGCGAACGCCACAGCTCCTGCCCACGCGCGAGCTGTACGAACGCCTTCGGCGTCGTGCGGTACTTGTCCCAGTAGTCTTCGTCCTGCGGGCGTATTCGCGCGAGGTCAACTGGAAACGGTGGGTCCCAATCGGCGAGGCTGCCCGCGCCCGTAATGCCGGGGTACTCAGGCACGAGGTCGCGGTCTGCCGCCTCGCCCTCGACCGGCACAACCCCCGCGAGGCGGAACTCCGCCGCGCGCGTCGAAAGCCGCCCCGACTCCTCCCACACGTAATACTCAAACGTCACCGCGTCGCCCACCCTCGCCCCCAACTCACGCGCCGCCCACTCGTTCAACACGACGGGCGGAAGGCTTTTCTCGTCCACGTTCGAACCGGGCGTTTGCGTCCCGACAGCGCGTCTCTCATCAATCGTCTTCGGGCGTCCCGCGCCTTCGCGCGACTTCGACGCTTCGAGGAGTCTGTCGAAGGCGTCTTCGCCGAACGCGGTGACGATTGAGTAGGGCACTTCGCGCTCGCCGGCGCGGATGGAGTTGGCGAGGTATGAGAAGACAGGCTCGGCGCTCATCCCTGTGCGACGCGCGGCCTCGCGCGCCGCCGCGTCCAGCCCGTCGCCGACCAGCCCGCTCTCGCTTTCGAGCGCCAGCCCGCGCGCGGCGCCTAGCGCGCGCAGCTTCACACCCAAATCTTCGAGTTGGGCCGCCACGCGCAGCAGGGAGTTAAGCTTCTCGGTCTGCGCGCGCGCGGCCTCCGCCTCCGTCACCTCGCCGCGCGCGTTGAAGAGGATCGTGTTGACGCGGCCTGCACGGTCGAGGCTCCTTTGCAGCGAGGTCAGAGGGACGAAGACGGCGCGCACTTCCGTCTGGCGCGGGCGCAGGGAGAACTCGCCCAGTTCCGACGCGGGGAGCGCCTCGCGCACGGTGAGGCGGGCGCTACTGCCCACGTCGTCCTTGCGTCCGTGCAGAGACTCGACGGGGATGTCCGAAGGCTGCTCGACCCGCAGCACGACGGCGTCGCCCGCCGCAGCTCCAAGCTCCGCGGCAAGGCTCGGGCTGAGCAGAACCTCGTCGCGGCCCGGGGCGCGCGCGGCGGCGTCGGGGCGTCCGTGCAGCTCCCAGAAGCGCGCGTCCACGCCGTAGACCTGCGCCGCCACGGCGCGGCGTCCGCTCGCCTCGTGCGTCACGACGCCTTCGGCGACGACGAGGGGGCAGGCCGTGTCGAAGCCCGCGTCGGCGAAACCCGCACCCGCGCGCACGTCTTCGGCGAGACGCTCGCGGAAAAAGTTCGGCGCGCTGGCGACATGCGTCGCGCGTCCGAGCCTCTGGAGGAACAGCCCCCGCAGGCTCGCCCTCACCGACTCGCCGACCAGCAGCGCCCCGGCCAGCACGGCGACCGCCACGCCGACGCCGAGCACGACAGCAAGGTTCGTGCGCCAGTAGTACGCGAGATTACGCAGGACGAGAGTCAGCATGAAATCAGGTGATAAGTGATGAGTGATAAGTGATAAGAAGGAAGAGCGGGCCTTGTCTTTTCTCATCACTTATCCCTCATCACTCATCACTCCTTTTGAAGTTGTCGCTCCGTGAGCTTGTATCGCAAGGAAAAGCGCGCGGCGAGCGCGGCGCTGTGCGTGACGACGACGAGGATGGTCTCCTGCGCGCGGTGGAGTTCGAGAAGGAGCGAGGCGACGCGTTCAGCCGCCTTCTCGTCGAGGTTCCCCGTCGGCTCGTCGCAGAGCAGGAGCGTCGGGCGCATTATCAGCGCTCGCGCCAGCGCCGCGCGCTGCTTCTCGCCGCCCGAAAGCTCGGACGGGCGGTGATGCATGCGTTCCGAAAGTCCTACCTCTTCGAGCAGCGAGCGCGCCCTCTCGCCGTACTGCTCGCCGCCGCGCGCGACGAGCGTCGGCGTCAGGACGTTCTCCAGCACAGAGCACTGCGGGAGCAGACAGTGATCCTGAAAGAGGAAGCCGACCTCTCGGTTGCGAAACGTCGCGAGCTGCCGCTCGCCGAGCGAGAAGGGGTTCTGCCCGTCGAGCGTGACCGCGCCTGAGGTGGGCGGCTCAAGCGCGCCGAGGATGTAGAGCAGTGTGCTCTTCCCGCTCCCCGAAGGCCCCATTACGGCTGCGGCGTCGCCCCGACTCAACCGGAGCGACACGTCCGACAAAATCGGCAGCGCCCCCCTCGGCGTGCTGTACTCCTTCGTCAGGTTCTCGACTACAAGCACTTGTGTGCGCCCCTCGACTTTTTGGGAATTCGCTCCCGGCCCGGTCGCTCAGGCGACGACCGCGGGTGGCGGCCCGGCCTCGTGCGCGTGGCTCTTCAAAAGGTCTTCGTAGACTTCGAGAGCGCGGTCGGCCATCTGTGCGACCGCGTAGTGACGGCGCACGTTGCTGAAGGCGTTGGCGCTCAACTCCGAGGCGAGCGCCGCATCATCCTTAATGCGTTGCAGCCCGGCGGCGAGGCTCGCGGCGTCGTCAGGCTCGACGAGCAGGCCGCCCCGTGTGCGCTCGACGACCTCGGTGAACGCGCCGCGGCGCGGCTGGACGACGGGCACGCCGCACGCCATCGCTTCGAGCAGGAAGATGCCCTTCGGCTCGTCGTAAGTGGCCGGCACGGAGAGCACGTCGAGGCCGCGCAGGAACTCTATCTTGCTCTCGCGGTCGAGCACGCCACGATAGTTCAGCTCCGCGGCGAGTCCCGCCTCCTCCATCCGCCGCTCGACTCCGCGCAAATAATCCTTATGCTCCGCGCCGATGTAGCCCGCGACTTCGAGTCGCGCTGCGCCAGCGCCCAACCCTTCGCGCATCCGCACGTATGCCTCGGCCAAAAGATGTAGTCCCTTCTCCGGCGCGACGCGCGCGAAGTAGCCGACCGTGAACGGACTTCCCTTCTCGCGCGGCGCGCGCATCTCGTAGCCTTGCAGATTGATGCCGAGCGGCACGAGGCTCATCTTCTCGGCGGGGATGTCGAGGTAGCCGGGCATGAAGTCGGCGTAGTAACGACTGACGGCGAGGAAGCGCTCGACCTGCGGGACGCATCCGCGGATGAGCCGCAAAGACTCCGAGCGGTAAGGCTCCGGCAGCCCTTCGAGGAAGAGGTCTTCGCCCTGAAGCGTGCAGCAGACGGGGCGACCGAGCGCCTCGCGGAGCGGCCCGGCAAGCCCGATGAGGAGCGTGTAAGGGAGGCTCACGATGTCGAACGGAGGCTCGGACTTGAGCCAGTCGAGCAGCTTCTCCAATTCCTTGCGCTGGTTTCCCTCCTCGCCTTTGAGCATCGAGACGGTCAGCTCGCCGAGCATCTTGGGGCTGGTCTGGATGGAGCTGCGCGCGGCGAGCTTGAGCGCGAGGCGCGAATCCCAGAGACGGTCGAGCAGGCGCGGGGTGTGGCGGAAGATCGCCGAGTGCTGTTCGAGGTAGACGCTGATGCCGCCGAAGAAGACGCGCTCGCGGCTGACGTTCGGCTCGTCGGTCAGCGTCGGCGTGTAGAGCGGCACGAGCACCACGTCGTGGCCGCGCGCCAAAAGCTCCGACGCCAGCGCGTTGTCGCGCAGGCAGCTCCCGCAGTACATCTGCGCGGCCCCGGCAGTGATGTAGAGAATACGCATTATGGTTAGTAGATAGTAGACAGTAGGCAGTAGACAGTAGGCCCTGCTCTGCACACGTTGATGATGACATTAGGATGACTCGTCATAAGAAGGTCTTTCTACTGCCTACTGCCTACTGCCTACTGCTTTATGAAAGGCGCGTCGCGCGTAGAGGTGCTCGAAGAGGTTGCCCTCGTGCGGCTGGTCCCAGCGCACGACGCTGGTCGGCACCGGCCCGACGTTCAAGCGCCCGACGAGCGGCGACTGCGCGAGGCGGCGCACAAGCCCGGCGTCCTCCGTGATTGCCGTGACGACGAGGCTGTGGCCCAGCGCCGCGGGTATCTCGTCCTGCTTAACTTCAACGACGCTCGTGAAGGGGAACAGGAACTCGCGGTTAGCGAGTGGGTGTTCGGCTGTTTCGCAGAGCACGACGGTCGGCAGAAGGTAAGCGCACTCTTCGCGGCGCACGAGACGTTCCGCCCCGCGCCGCGCCGCCGTCACGTCGCGCGCGCCCGGCTCACTCAAAGCTCCTTCGACCATGTTGTTGATGCGCTCGGCGACGGCGGCGTCCGCGAAGGGCGCGAGCAACGCGTCGGGGTCGTCCTCTGCGCGCGGGACTATCGCGGAGAGCCTGTCGGCCAGCGCCTCGGCGATCTCTTCGGCGTGGCGCGTCACCCACACGCCGGAGGCGTTGACGCAGGAGCGCCCGCCGTTGTCCGCTACCGAGGCCGTGATCACGTCGAGGTGCTTCTCCCACTCGTCGGCGCAGTCTTCGCCGATGACGACCTTGCTGTAGCCGGGGCCGTGCAGCTCTATGCGCGGGTCGTCCTTCCACGCGCCGACCGTAGAGGCGTCGCCGAACATCATCCCGCGCCCGCAAGCTTCGAGAATCACTCCCGCGCCCGCGTGGTCGGTCGGGTAGTAGGCGAAGGCTTCGCGCGGAATGCCGGCGCGCGCGAACGCCTCGATCAGACGGTACGGCGTCCACGGCTCGGCGGCCCCCGGCTTCAAGACGAGCGGGGTTTTGAGTGCGACCGCCGGCGTCCAGAGCGCGTGGACGGCGGGCGAGTTGCTCGGCAGCACCACACCTAATGCGTTCGTGACGGGATAGAAGCTCAGAACCTGCCTGCCCTGTTCGCCGAAGCCCTCGTCGAGTACCTTCAGGTCGAGGCCGCGCGTCAGCCCCGCCAGCACGCCGCCCATCCCCGCGAGCACCCCGCGAATCTTCTCCATGTTCCGGCGCACGAGCACGTGCGGCATCCCCGTCGTCGCCGTCACCTGCCGCACATAATCCTCCGGCGTCTGCAACGTCTCGCCCAGCGGCAACTCGCCCGACGCGAAGTGCTCAGCCGCGCGCGCCGAGAGCGTCAGCAGCTCTTCGACCGAGAACTGCGAGAGGGCCGCGCGCGCGTGGCTCTGCCCGCGCAGGTCGCGGCGGACAAGCCCGGCGTTAGCCTGACTGACCTCGACGAACGGCTCCCGCGTCCGGTAGTGAACCGCACGCGCCACCTCCAGACTCCGGTACGGTTCGCCTCTGCGAAGAATAGGGATGTGCAGCATGATTTGATTGCGGATTGCGGATTGCGGATTGCGGATTGCGGATTTAAAGAAGCATGAAAGCCGCGCTGTCTTCAACTGCTTCAAATCCGCAATCCGCAATCCGCAATCAAAAATTCAGTACACTCCTTCGACGACGCTCGTTTGCAGTTTAGAGAAGGGGCGGACGTTGCGGACGCCGTCCCAGGGGTAAGCTTCACAGGGCGGCTCGCGCTCGGCCTCGTCGCGTTCGAGGAAGCGCGGCATGAAGAACTCGCGCGTCAGGGTCGTCAGCCTCACGCGCCCCGTCTCGCCATAGCCGACGACGCGCGTGGCGTCTTCCGGATCAACGACCTCTATCATCGCGCGCGGCGCGGGCGGGTAGTAGATGATGTCGAACGGGTCGCCTTCCGAGCGCGGCTTGTGGACGGCGAGGCCCATCAAAGTGTTCCCGTAGGTCGGCGCGAAGTACGCGCCTTCCATCAACTCCTCGACGGCGAAGCGGTGGAACTGCGGCGTCATCTCCGTCCCGCCGCAGAAGACGCCGGTGATGCCGATCTTCTTCAAAGAGACCTTCTCGCAAAGCGCTTCCAAAAGCTTCGGCGTGGTGAAGAGGCAGCGGATGCCTTCGTGCGCGCGCAGCAGCGTTAGCCCCTGCTCGACGACGTGCTGCTTGTAGGCTTCGGCGTCGCGCGGCTTGCCGGCTTTGAGCAGCTTGATGACCCAGCGCGGGTCGAGGTCAACGGCGAAGCAGATGCCGCCGCGGTGCTGCGCCAGATGCTCGACGGCGAGACGCAGACGGCGCGGCCCTGTGGGCCCCAACGAGAGCCAGTCCGCGCCCACGGGGAAGAACTCGTCGGGGAGTGTGCGGCTGAACATCTCATAGTCGGTGCGGAAGTCTTCGATGTTGATGCGCGACTTCGGGACGCCGGTCGAGCCGCCCGTCTCGAAGACATAGACGGGACGGTCGGCAAGCCCGCGCGGCACCCAGCGGCGAACGGGGCCGCCGCGCAGCCACTCGTCCTCGAAGGGCGCGAGCCGGTCGAGGTCTTCGTAGGTCTGAATCTCTCGGCGCGGGTCGAAGCCTAAGCCCTTCGCGCGCTCTATCCAGAAGGGGCAGCCCGTCTCCGGGTCGAAGTGCCACGCGATCACCTCGCGCACCCAAGCGTCGAGCGCGGCGCGCGAGTCCCTGATTTTCGTCTCGATTGTTTCGGCTGCTGCTGTCATCTCGGTTACGCAGATTAAACGCACGGGGCGTCGTCGCACAACTGTCTAACGAAGAATGCGCGGAAGAGTTTTGGACAAACTTTAGTTAAATTGGACGCGGCCTCGCCACTCGTCAAAAACATTTTACATACGCCGCGCGCGGACGGCATTATACTCCGCACTCCAGAGCGACTTTTCTCCCCGGTCTCTGATCTTCAAGCTCGGACAGCTTTCTGGTTTCATTGAGGAGGCGACCAATGATGATAAGCAAACGCGTCCTGCCGTCGGCGTTGACGGCGCTCGTCCTGCTGCTCTTGTGCGCGACCGAAGTCTCGGCGCAGGCCGGCGGCGAGTGGCCGCAGTGGCGTGGGGCCAATCGCGACGGCATCTCGAAGGAGACGGGGCTGCTCAAACAGTGGCCCGAGGCGGGGCCGCCGCTCGTGTGGAAAGTGACGGGCGCGGGGCGCGGCTACTCCTCGTTCTCAGCCTCGAAGGGGCGGCTCTACACGATGGGCCTGCGCGGCGAGCGCGAGTTCGTCGTCGCCCTCGACTTCAAGACCGGCAAGGAGGTCTGGGCGACGCCGCACGGCTCGGCGTTCCGCAACGACCGCGGCGACGGCCCGCGCGGCACTCCGACCGTGGACGGCGACCGCGTCTACGCCTTGGGCGGCAACGGCGACCTTACGGCGCTGGATGCCGCCAGCGGCAAAGTCGTCTGGACGATGAATGTGCTTCAGAAGTTCGGCGGCTCGAACATCACTTGGGGCATCAGCGAGTCGCCGCTCATAGTCGGCGAGAAGCTGCTCGTGAACGCGGGCGGCCCCGGCGCGAGCATCGTCGCGCTCAACAAGAAAGACGGCTCGCTCATCTGGAAGAGCCAGAGCGACCGCGCGGGCTACTCGTCGGGCATTCCCGTAGTGGTTGGCGGCAAGACGCAGGTCGTCTTCTTCACCTCGACGCGCGGGCTGGGGCTTGACCTTGAGACGGGGGCGCTGCTGTGGGACTACCCGAAGGCGGCGAACAGAACCGCCAACGCGGCGACGCCGGTGGCGCGCGGCAACCGCGTCTTCATCACCTCGGACTACGGCAACGGCGGCGGCCTCGTCGAGATCAAGGCGGACGGCAAAGGCGTGACGGCCTCCGAGGTCTACTTCACAAGGGAGATGCGCAACCACCACAGCAGTTCGGTGCTCGTCGGCGACTACATGTACGGCTTTTCGGGCGGCATCCTGACGGCGATGAAGTTTGACACGGGCGAGGTCGCTTGGAAGGATCGCAGCGTCGGCAAGGGATCGCTCGTCTACGCCGACGGCCTCCTCTACCTACTGAGCGAGAACGGCGTAGTGGGTCTGGCCGAGGCGACCCCAGAGGGCTACCGTGAGAAGGGGCGCTTCCGCATCCCGCAGGACTCGCTGCCGACTTGGGCGCATCCCATCGTCGCCGGCGGCCACCTCTTCCTACGCGATCAGGACACCATCTACGCATACGACCTGCGGCAGAAGAAGTGAGCCGGGCCTTGCCCTGAAAGAACGATTCAACTACAGAACTTTGGGTTCGAGCCTTGTGTGCTTGTCCACGCGAGCCGGCATCTTCGGCCCCCGTCAGCGACCCTGAAGGGCCAGCCGGAACGCGACCATCTGCTCGCCGTTGCGAACCAGCAGCACATCGCCGGCCAGCACCGGGTGATTCCACGTCTTGCCCTCGATGGCCGGGAACCGCGCGAGTTCCGTGAAACGGTCGGGCGCCGCCCCGACCAGCGCAAGGCTGCCTTGCTCCGACACCACCAACAGCACGCCCTGATCGGGCAGCAGGACGAGCTGGCCGGAGCCGTAGCTCCCGCCCGCCCACTTGCGCCCGCCGTCCTTGAGGTCTATGCAGGCGAGCGTTATACCGTCGAACCCGTAGGCATGGCCCTCGTGCAGGACGAAGTCGCTGAAATACGGTTTCAGTCCGTCGGACGTCCAGCGCTCTTCGACCGTCCATCCGCCGTCTCCGTGCGCGACCGCGATGCGGTGCATGTCGCCTCCCTCGCCGTCGCTGACTAAGAGATCGCCGTCCGTGGTCAGGGCCGGCTGCACGATGCGTGTGTTCGACGACAACGGGTGCTGCCAGAGCAGCTTGCCATCGGCTGGCGCGACGCTGACCGCTCCGGGTCCGCCCATCAGCAGGATCTGCGTGACTCCGCCGATCGTCACTCGATGGGGCGAGCTGTAGCCGCCGCCGCCTTTCGGGCCGAACCAGCGCGGCTCGCCTGTGGCGAGGTCGTAGGCGGCGAGCGTGCCGGCGGTGGCGACGACGACGAGGTCGCCGACCACCAGCGGCGAGCTGGCGAAGCCCCAGCCCGGAACCTTCGTCTGGGTGTCGGACGCCGCGTTGCGCGACCACACGACGGCGCCAGTACCAGCGTCGAGCACGTTCAGGATTCCGGTCGCGCCGAGCGTGTAGACCCGACCGTCGCTGAGGGTCGGCGTCCCGCGCGGGCCGGCGCCGCCGTTCGACTCGTAGAAACGGGCCGCGTCGCGGTGTCTCCACACAGGCTTACCTGTAGTCACGTCGTAGCAGGCGACGATCTCGTCGTCGCCGCGCTGCTCCTGTGTGTAGACGCGCCCGCCGCGAACCGCGAAGGATGACCAGCCCGGTCCGACGGGACGGCGCCAAAGCTCGACCGGCGGCGACGCAGACCAGTCGGTGTTGAGCCGCACACCGCGAACGTTGCCGTCGCGCCCGGCTCCGCGAAAGCCGGGCCAGTCAGCTTCCGTCTTGGCTGCTGCCGGAGCGACCGGGAGCGACGAGGACGACGACGAGAGCGTCGCAGGCTCGTCGCCAGCCTGCGCTAGGAGCCGCTCCTCGGGAGTCTCCGTCCAACGCCAGTGGAAATCCGAATCGGCGTCGCCGGTGATGCCGCCGGTCCGCAGGAGCGTGAACACTCCGCACGCGAGCACGACGGCGGCGACCAACGACGCGCGTCGCAGTCCGCTGGAGAGCCGACCGGCGGCGACCGCCCAGGCGACGAGCGCGAGACTCAGGGCCGGGATGGCGTAGACGGGGAGCATATTCCCCATCATCCCGCCCGCAATGGACGGGTGAACGACGCGTTTTGTGGCGACGACCGCGACGACCATCAGCACGATGGCGCCCACGCGCTCTGCCCAGGGTGCCCGACTGAAGAACAGCCACCACACGATGACCGCCAACCCGAGGGCGATTGCGCCAAGCATCGCGACTATGGCGGTGTCGCGAGAGACAATGGGCAAGACGAGCCATAACACCCACTGCAACACCACGGCGGCCACGCCGGGCCACAGCCGGAGCGGCTTCTGAGAAGTCGGTTTGTCGGAATGCTGAGAAGTCGGTTTGTCGGTTTGTGCGATGGGCATGTCAGACCATACGCTCCTCAACAGGCGGTTTGTTCCTTGGCTTCCGGTTATGGAAATCTGTGCTCTCGGCACGAGGTCGAGGATGGCGGGACACTAGTGCGCTCTGTCGCTGCTATTTGCACCGAACACTTCGCGCCAAGTGGCGAAAACAGCGTGAGCGTGAGGGAAAGAACTTACGCATCAACTATCTTAATAAGTAGTTGAGCTTGAAAGAAGTGTGGCGGAGAGGGTGGGATTCGAACCCACGGTGGCCTTTCGACCACTCCGGTTTTCGAGACCGGTGCACTAAACCACTATGCGACCTCTCCGCGAGACTCGTATAGTAACAAACTCTAACATTTCCTGACAAATTCAGCAGGTTGCAGCCGCTCGGACAACGCAAAGAATTACATGATTTTTCATGCCCTGTCAGAAATTCCGGCCACATTTTGGTCACAATCCGCACCCACCCGAATCAACCCCCACACTTGCCCTCATGTCAAATTCGACATATAGTTTAGATCATGAACGGTGCCGATAAGCCATTCGTTTGGCTGCATGGTGAAATTAAGACTCCGCCGTTCACGTCAGAGGCGCGGCTGGAAGCGGGCTTGCTGTTACGGCGCTTGCAACGAGGCGAAAATCTCGGGCTGCCGCAATCAAGGCCGATGCCCGGCATCGGCGCGCATTGCCATGAGTTGCGGGTGCGCGACAGAAACAAGAATTGGCGCATTATTTACCGGATTGATGAGGATGCAATTGTCATTGTCGAGGTCTTCAATAAGACCACTCGAACCACGCCCCAAGAGGTAATCACAAACTGCCAAAGGCGTTTGCGAATGTACGACGAGAGCTAGTAAGGAGTACGAGAATGAGGAAGGCAAAGCGCGCGCGGTTAGAGGCGAAAGGATGGAAGGTCGGCACGGTAGCTGAATTCTTGGAGCTGACGCCAGAAGAATCCGCCCTCATCGAGATTAAGCTGGCGCTCTCGCGCCGCCTGCGCGAGCGCCGGATGAAGCGGATGACCCAGGCCCAGCTTGCGGAAAAGATTCAATCGAGTCAATCACGCATCGCCAAAGCTGAAACGGGGCATAGTTCGGTCTCGTTGGAATTGCTCGTGCGCGCCATGCTCGCTACCGGTGCAAGCCCAAAAGAGATCGGTAAAGCGATTGCGGGCGATCAGAAATAGCAGAGTTCTGACTCTGAAACGTCAAGGCCGAAGTTCGCGAGAACCGTGCGCAGGCAAGCGGGCACATAGGAGTGTGGCGTCTCCCGCTTATGGAAGGGAGGTTTCGATCTCGACACGGTGCTCTTCGTAAAGGGAATGGGCGCGGGCGTTCATCTCTTCAAGCGAGGTTACTGAGATAAGCTCTTCTGACGTGGCGCTGATCAGCGCCTCTCCGACTTCGCCGATAGAACCGATTGTCGCGTAGGCGAGCAGAACGGGGACGCGCCAAACCTGCGCCGCCTGCTCAAACATCGGATGACCTGCGGTGAAGCAGTGCGGCAGATGGTCGAGCAAGAAGCCGTTGGTCGTCGCCTGCGCCTCGAGAGCAGTGGTTTTTGGTACGGTGTTCGCGACCATAACAGCTATTACTTTAGCACATCCCCTCACTGCTCTCACGCGCAAGGTTACGGCCAAGAGCGATCTCCACATGTGCATCTGTAAACTCCCATGGGCAAGAGCGTCAGGCTGCTCGGGGGTCGCGGGTTTGAGCCCCATCGGTTCCGCCACTAACCAGTAAGCGCCCGCGTCTCTTTAGACGCGGGCGCTTACTTTTAGCGCGAATTAGCAGTCATTCGAGGAATCGCTAGAAACCTTTCATGTGCGCCTGTATCGCCCTAAATACCCCCCTATCGCACCTTGAGTCCTCACAAGATTCCCGCATAAAGACCTTGGGGTTATGAATCCCAGCGAATGACTTCTACTAATCTTATCCTCCACATAAACCGCATAAACACAGGGGTCGCGGTTGAGAAAGATACGCTTATGTGTTATATGTGGAATAACCTTCGCTATGGATCTCGGCAAAATCTCGGCAAACGCCTCATAAACATTCTGCGCTGACAATAGTTTGATGTGGTCGAATATACCGCCTCCGGGCTATGCCGGGAGCGCGAGGTAGTGATGAGCACCGTCTGTGGAGGAGGCATGTATGTCCGCATACCTGAAGGTCATCGGCTCAGGCGACGCGCCACTTCAAGGCCCCTACACCGAGTCGTTCGCCGAGTTCCCGCCGAACCGCCCGCCTGACAGTATCTCCAAGGGGGATTTCCTCGTCCTCTACGCCGCCGGCTGGAAGCGCATCTTCGCCGTCGCCCGCGTTCTCAGAAGGGCGCCGAGGGGGACTGATCCGAAGTGGCCGCACCGCCTTGATATCAGCTACATCTACAACGTGCCCCCGGCCGACGGTGTGCCGGTAAATGACA
>DASQLL010000469.1:0-10054 GCA_035630035.1 Pyrinomonadaceae bacterium
AAGTTTCCGCCGCGCCCGCCGACTCGACCACCTGCGCGTCGCCCGCGCCGTTGGCCGAAGGGTCGCCGCCGTTGAGCGATTCGGGCTGCGCGGCCTCGATTTCGGGAGCGCCCGCGAGCTGGTCGAGTATGTCCTTCTCGATCTCGCGCTGCTCTTCCTGCGCCTGAACCTCTTCGAGAATCGGGTTCTCAAGCATCTGCTGCTGGATGAGGTCGCTCAGTTCGAGCGTAGTCATCTGCAACATCTCGATGCGCTGGCGCAGCTGTGGCGTCAGGACGAGTCGCTGCGAGAGGTTTGTCGTGAGCTTAACCGACATAACTTCTACGGGGAGAATTTACCTATAATTGTCGGGCTATGGATTTCATGAAACCGCACGGACGGTTCGGGAGAGATTATAACCGATTTGCGCGCCGCGCGCGTACCTCAACTTACATTCGGAATTTTTCGCCGAGGTAAAGTCGCCGCACCTCCGGGTCTTCCGTAAGCTCGAAGGGAGCGCCCGAACGAAATATGCGACCGTCTGCCATGATGTATGCGCGGTCTGTGACGCCTAGCGTCTCGCGGACGTTGTGATCCGTTATGAGAATGCCGATGCCGCGGCCCCGAAGGTAAAGGATCATCTGCTGGATGTCGTCAACGGCCTTCGGATCAATTCCCGCGAAAGGCTCGTCGAGGAGTATGAACTGCGGCTCGGTCGCGAGCGCGCGAGCGATCTCGGTGCGCCTGCGCTCGCCTCCCGAAAGCGTGTCGCCGCGCGTGTTGCGAACGTGCTGTATGCCGAACTCTTCGAGAAGCTCTTCTACGCGCTTCAGGCGCTCGCTGCGCCGGAGTCCCATCGTCTCAAGCACGGCGAGGATGTTCTCGGCGGCGGTCATCTTTCGGAAGACCGAAGGCTCCTGCGGCAGATACCCCACGCCGAGGCGCGCGCGCAGATACATCGGCAGCCGCGTGATGTCGCGCCCGGCCAGAGTGATGCGCCCGGACTGTGGACGCTCCAGCCCGATTATCATGTAGAAGGTCGTGGTCTTGCCCGCACCGTTCGCGCCGAGCAGCCCTATGACCTCGCCCGGCTCGACGTGCAAGCTCACGCCGTCAACCACGCGCCGCCTGCCGTAGGTCTTCGCCAGATTGAACGCCGCGAGAGCCTCCGGCGACGGCGCACGCCGCTCACGCGCCTGCGTCCCCTCACTCGGCGTAGTCTCGATGATCTGCTCGGTTGCCATAAAAAGCCGTGACAGGTGACGGGTGACAGGTGACAGGAAACAGCAGGTTTTATCCTGTCACCTGTCACCCGTCACCTGTCACTGTTTCTTTATCTTGTGCGTCGAGCGCACGCGCCCCGTCGGTTGCTGTGCGTCGCCGCCGTCGCTGACGACGCGGTTCTCGCGCAGGTAGACGGTTATGCGGTTGCTCTCGGACGCGCCCTTCTCGGCCTGCTCGACGTGCGCGGGATTCCCTTTAAGCACGACGGTCTCGTCCGCGGCGGTGTACTGCGCCCAGTCGCCCGTGCCGCGCTTGCCCGGCTGCGTGACGACGACGTTGCGCTGCATTATCGTGCGCTCAACTTCGTATGTGTCCTTCAGAAGGAAAACGTCGGCGACGCCCCCCGTGATGCGCTCCGTGCCCTGACGTATGTCAACGTCCGTTTCGTAGTGAAGCAGACGGTCGGCGTCCGTGTAGCTCATGCTGCGCGAAGAGGCGAAGACGGGGACGACGATGCGTGTGCCGTCGGCTTCCTTACGCCGCGCTTGATAGAGCGCGCTCTGCACGTCGCCGTCGCCCTCCATGCGCTTCTGCTCGCGGCGTAGCACGAGCCGGTCGGCTTTGACGAAGTTGTCGTCTTGCCAAGCGCGCGCGCCGCCCGTGTAGACGCCTATGCCCGCCTCGTGCTGAAACTCCGCGGCGGCGGACGCGATGAAGACGGGGCTTTTCACGTTCTTGAACGGCGCGGCTCCGTTCGTCTGCTCCTGACTGTAGTACGTCGTCAAAACTTTCCCGCGCGCGTTCGAGATTTTGTTGACCGTGTCCGAGTCTATCTCCGCAGCCTTGAGCCGCGCGCGCGAGTCCCAAACGACAGGCTCGCCGCGCATCCGCACGACGGCGTCGCTCGCCGTGTAGACCATCGCAGCGGCCTGACCGTTGCGGTCTGTCTCGTTGAACTTCGCGTCGCCCGTGGCGTCCACGCGGTCGAGTGCGCGCGTCGCGGGCGCGAATGTGGCGACTATCTTCTGCGACGTGAGCGTGCGCTCGCGCTCCTGAAAGCGCGCGTCGCCGTCTGCGTCTATGCGCTCAACGTCCTGCGTGTCGCGGACGAACTGCGCCGTCATGGTCTGCGACGTGATGGTGCGCGTCCCGCGCTTCTCGGTCTGCTGCAAAGGCTCTATCACGGCCTTCGAGCCGCCCGACGCGTGGAAGGTCTTCGCGAGATTGTTCGCCTCGTAGAACTCGCACTGGAAGCTCGGTGCGTAGAGCATCTTTTTGTCAGCCGCGGGGTTCGGATTCGCAGGCTCGACCAGAAGCTCTACGTTGCCGTTCGCGTCGGCGCGCTCTAAGTCGCGGCCCGACGTGCGCCAGACGAGCTTTATGGAGTCCGCCGTCAAGCGCTTATTCGCAGCCTTCGGGTCTCCTGCTTTCGACTTCGGCGCGGCGAGCGTGACGACGGGCCGCTCGCCCGCGCGCATCTCTTTCAAGATGCTGCGCTCGCCCTGCACTGCGAAGTCGAGGTCAACCGCGCCCTGCGCGGTGAGCTGCGCGTCTGCGTCTGCGTCAATCGTTTTAGCGCGGACATTCTTTAGCGCGTGCGCGGCGACGAGCTTCTGGTCTTCGTTGAAGTAGAAATCGAGCTGGTCGGCGAAGACCTCGGCTGAGCGCCCCTCGTTCATCGAGCGCAGGTACGCGCCGCCGCGCGATTGTATGTACTTCACGCGCTTCTGCTCGGTGAGCGTGCCCGTCAGCGTCTCGCCGCTCATAACGTCGCGCCCCTGCTCGGCGGTCGCGCCGCCGCCGAACGAGAGCGTCATCGCGCCCTGATCGAAGACGGCCTGCGCCGACTTGAGCGTCAAAGGCAGCCCGCGCAGATTCATCTTCGGCAGGCCCGCCGCGTTCTCGACAGGCTGCGCGCCCGCTTCCGGCTTGACCGTTATCTCGACGCCGCCCTTTAGCTCAAGCTTCTTGTTCTTAGCGTCGAGACTCGCGCCGTCGGCTCGCCCCGAAATGTTCTCGCGCTCGAACGTGACGGGCGAGGTGACGTTGCCTATCTCCGTCTTTACGTCGTACTCAACCGTCTCGGCCTTCGCCACGAGCATGTCGCGCGTCTCGATCAAGACGTTGCCCGTGAAAAGGAACTGCGTGTTGTCCTCGTTCGTGAGCGTCCGCTGCGAGCTGATCTTGTCGGGGCGGTCGCCCTCGTCGGGATAGACTTCGAGGTGTACGTTCTCAAGCTCGTGGTGTCCGTCAGAGTACGTCACGTCGAGGTCGGCGCGCAGAACGACCCAGAGCCGGTCGCCTTTCATCTCGCGGTGTTCGAGATTTTTTATCTCGCCGACCCTCTCCTTCGACAGCCGGGCCACCCCCGGACGCAGGCGGAACTCCCTGTTGTCCTTCAGACGCCAGTACGAGATAGCCACCGCGGCCACCCCGCACGCCAGCAGCAGGATCGCCAGAACGCGTATGAACTTCGGTGCCACGATACGCAGCCCGATGCCCGCCACTTTTCTGCGTCGAATCTCTTGCATCTCTCTTAGGGTGACAAGTGACAGGTGACAAGTAAGAACAGGTTTTATCCTGTCACCTGTCACGTGTCACCTGTCACGGCTTTTCAGGTCTTCCACAACCAACTGCAAATGCGTCCTACCGTTCCAGCAATTCGCCTCGACGGAGTAGGCAAGTTCGATGCGCGAGCCTGCGCGCGGCGTTGCTGTTGAGCGCTCGACGCCGCTCCACCAGATACATTCGTGGACGCGCCCGTCGGCGGTGTTTACGTTGAACTTCAGGTGACGCTCTTTCATCACGCGCGGATCGCCGACGACGCGCAGGTCGCGCGTCGTGAAGACGGGCCGGGGCCAGCCCGCGCCGAATGGCTCAAGCGAATCGAGCTGCGCGCAAAGCTCAAGACTAAGCTCGCTTGCCGGCAGCTCAACGTCAACTTCGAGGCACGGCTCGCCGCCCTCTTCGCAGACGAGTCCGGCGGCGTGCTCGTTCAAACGTCGCCGCAGCTCCGCGACGTTCTCGCGCCGGACGCCGAGGCCGGCGGCGTGCGCGTGTCCGCCGAAGTTTTCCAGAAGGTCGGCGCACGCGGTCAGCGCGTCGAGCATGTGGAAGCTCTCTGTGCTGCGCGCAGAGCCGTGGCCCGTGCCGTCTTCGTCGAGCGAGATGACGACCGTGGGGCGTCCGAGTTTTTCGCAAATCTTCGACGCGGCCAGACCTACGACGCCCCTGTGCCAGCCTTCGCCCGCGACGACGACGACCGATGTCAAGTCCTGTCCGCTCAGCTCAAGCTCTGCGACCGCGCGCTCCGTCACCTGCTGCTGCACGACCTGTCGTTCGCGGTTGCGCTCGTCGAGTTGTTCGGCGAGCCGGCGCGCCTGCTTAGCGTCCTTCGCCTCGAACAGCTCGACGACGGCGCGCGCCGCGTCCATGCGCCCCGCCGCGTTGATGCGCGGGCCGAGTCGGAAGCCGAGGTCGAAGGCGCGAACACGTTTGTCGTCGCCGACGCCCGCGACATCCATCAGCGCGCGTAGACCGGGGTTGGTCGCGCGGTGCAGGTCGCGCAGGCCGAGCGAGACGATGGCGCGGTTCTCGCCGACGAGCCGCGCAACGTCCGCGACAGTCCCGATGGCGACGACTTTGAGAAAGCCGGGGATGAGATTCTCTTTCGCGCGCTCGCGGAAGAGAGCCTGTACGAGTTTGAAAGCAACGCCCACACCGGCGAGGGCTTTGTCGGGGTACGCGCATCCGCGTTGGTTCGGATTGAGAACGGCGAAGGCGGGCGGCGCTCCTTCGTCGGCATCGGGCAGATGGTGATCCGTGACGATTACGTCGAGGCCGTTCGCGCTCGCCCATTCCAAAGGCTCGTGCGCGCGTATGCCGCAGTCAACGCTTATGACGAGCGTGTAGCCGTCAGCCTTCGCGCGCTCAAGCACGTCCTGACGTATCCCGTAGCCTTCGGTGAAGCGGTGCGGCACGTGGTAGCCGGTCTTCGCGCCGAGGACTTCGAGCGCGCGGCGCAGAACGACCGTGCCCGTCGTCCCGTCAACGTCGTAGTCGCCGTAAATCAGAATCCGCTCGCCCGCTTCAACCGCGCGCAGCACGCGCGCGACCGACTCGCGCATGCCGAGCATAAGGTACGGATCGTGGAGTTGTTCGAGCGCGGGATTGAGCAGCGCGTGCGCGGCCTCTTCGGTTTCGACGCCGCGCGCGGCGAGGACGCCAGCGACGACGGGAGATATGCCTAGCGCAGCGGCGAGCGAGGCGGGGAGCGCGTCGGGCTGGCGCCTGAGCGTCCAGAGCCTTCCGGCGGCCTCCTTCTGTTTTGCGGTTTTCATCGTCACTCGGCGAACCAGCCGTTCGGGTCGAGGAGTTTGACGCCGACGTGCTGACGCCCGTCCGCTTCGTCAGTCCAGACGCCGTTGACCTCGGCTTCGAGTGCGCGCCCGAACGGGGGCGTCAGGCGCAGTCTGATTCCGACGCTCATCGCAATCTCCGTGATGATGGTCGCGCCGCCGCGGCTCACGCGCACGGCCTCCGCGGCGACGTTGAAGGGTCGGCCCGCGGCGTCTTCGCCTTCTATCTCGACGGCGAAGTTGACGGGCACGCGCGGGCTTCGCGGGCGTTGCGAAGGCGGAATCGTCTCTGATCTTGTTCGATCACTCATGGGACTTCGGCCCTCCGATGCTCTTGGGGAATTCACCGCTTGTAACGGGAGGGGCAAGGTCAGTGTAACCGAGAAGGCGGCGCGGGCGCGAGCCTTCAGGATTGCGGAATGCGGAATTCGGATTGCGGATTAATAAGCAGACAGGGGGACGGGCGGACGGGGGGACTGGGAGACGTTTGACAGCGCAGCTTCTTTCTCCCCTTCTCCCAGTCCCCGCTTCTCCCCGTCGCGGAAGTCCGCATTCCGCAATCGTCAGAGCGGCTGAACGACTCCGCGCACGAGCAGCAGAAGGATCAGCCCGCCGACGATGAGGCGATAAGCGATGAAGACGCCGGTCGAGTGTGTTCGGAGGAAGCGTAGAAGAAACCAGATTGAGGCGTAGCCGATGACGCCCGAAACTATCGTCGCGACGACGAGTGGGGCCGCGCTATCAGGCGGAAGTCTGTGCAGGGCTTCCCTCAATTCGAGCAGGCCGCTCGCGGCGATGGCCGGTATCGAGAGGAGAAAAGAGAAGCGCGCCGCCGTCTCGCGCTGCTCGCCCGCGAAGAGGCCGCCCATGATGGTCGAGCCTGAACGGCTCGCGCCCGGAATCAAGGCCAGTACCTGCGCGAGACCGACGGCGAGCGCATCCCCCACGCCCAACTCTTCCATCCCTCGACGCCTCGAACCGACCTTCTCGGCCACGAGAAGGAGCAGCGCGACCGCGACCATCATCGCAGCAATCACCCACAAATTTTTCGTGAACGTGCCCTCGATCTGCTTCTTGAACAACAAGCCGACGACACCCACGGGCACCGAGCCGATAATGACGAGCCAGCCGAGTTTCGCGTCGCTAGACAGTCGGCTGCCGAGCAAGCCCCTGCCGTCAACGCCGGGCGGAGTCTTACCGCGAAGCAGCAACAGGTGGTCGCGCACGAACGCGATGCAGATGTTCCAGATGTCGCGCGCGAAGTAGACGAAGACCGCGAGCAGCGTGCCGAGTTGGATGACGGCGATGACGGCTGTGGTCTGTTCCGCGTCGAGCGACTGCGACAGCCCCGTCAGGCGCGTCGCGAATATCAGGTGCGCCGTCGAACTGATGGGGATGAATTCGGTCAGCCCCTGAACGATGCCGAGGATGATGGCCTGTATGATGTTCATTTTATCGAAGCTGTTAGCTCTTAGCTGTTAGCTGTTAGCCGGAAGCTCGCGGCTTTTCGGTTTGGCTAATAGCTAACAGCTAACAGCTCTCAATCACGGAACGAAGTGTTCGATGCGAGCCTGTCGTAGACTGCGTTCGGAACGTGCTTCAGCAGGCGAACGATGCCGGCGAGCTGCCACGGGAAGGCGTATGTGCGCGCGCGCCGCTCGATTGCGCGGACGATGCGGCGCGCGGCGTCGTCAACTTCGAGAAGGAAGGGCAACTTCTTCTTTCTGTTCGCGGTCATCGCCGTGCGTATGAAACCGGGGTGGATGGTCGTCACGTCAATGCCGCTCTTACGCAGGTCAACGCGGAGGCTCTCGAAGAGCGTCGAGACGGCGGCCTTGCTCGCGCTGTAAGCGCCGGACTTAGGCAGGCCGCGGTAGGACGCGAGGCTTGAGATGGCGACCAGATGACCGCTCTTCTGCGCGAGCATCCCCGGCAGAACCGCCGTGACGCAATTGACGACGCCCAGCACGTTGATCGAGATAACGTCCGAAGCCTCCGACGCGTTGAGGTGTGTGCCGGCGGTCGTCGTGCTCATGCCCGCGTTCGCGATAAGCACGTCAACCCTTCCCCACTTCTCGCGCACGCGCTCCGCAACGCGGCTCATCTCTTCCGGGTTGCGAACGTCAGCCGCGAGCGCGAGCGCTTGCCCTCCCGCGCGCACGACCTCATCCTCGGTCTTCAAAAGCTCGTCCGCGCGCCGCGCCGTCAGGCCGATGCTCGCCCCGCGTCTTCCAAGCTCAACCGCGAGCGCGCGCCCGATGCCGCTCGACGCGCCCGTCAACAACACAACTTTTTGTTTCCAATCGTAGCTCATCTAGTAATGTAGGTGCAGGGCTTGTCCATGCCCCTACAGCCTCTCTCAAGCTAACATAGCTCCGCGACGTGCTCGCCCAGAACGCGCAGCGCCGTTCCCAGATCGTCCTGTTTGATTAGTAGATGGTCGCGCGAGAAAGACGAGAGCGCGCCGACCGAAACGCCCGCGCTCGCAAGAATCTCGGTCACGCGCGCGAGAAAGCCAACCACGTTCCACGGAAGCTCTACGTCGAGCGTGACCAATCTGAATCCGCCCTCTACTTTCGCGTCGCGCGCCGCGTGTCGCATCGAGCGCCAGTCGTCCTCTTCGAGTAGCAGCGTCACCTCGTGAGGGTCGCGCAGCAGCATGAAATTCGAGTCGGTGCGCGGACTCAGCTCAGGGTTTTCGAGCAGCCGCGCCCAGTCTTCGTGGCGCAGCCCGACGACGACGAACGTTTCGGGCGCGACTTCAACCTTCGCGCGGCTTAATAAATCGGAGACGGAGGCGTCGGTCATTTAGAAGATGCGGGCCGCTTTCGCCGGAGTCGTTACTAGACCTGCACGACGACGGGCAGGATGACGGGGCGCGTGCCGGTCTGTTTCTGTATGAAGCGTTTCAGTTCGACGCGGACGCGCTCTTTCAGTAGGCCCGTGTCGCGCCGCTCCGCGCGCGAGGCGGCCTCGACCGTCTTCGTGACGACGCCCTGCATGTCGCGTATTAGCTCGGTGGATTGTCCGTTGTCGCTTAGGCCCACCATGCCCCGCGTGACGATTTCGGGCGTGCCCTCCATCTCGCCCGACTCTTCGTCGAGCGTGACGACGGTCGTGACCACGCCGTCGTATGCGAGCTGGCGGCGCTCGCGTATGACCTCGCCGCCTATCTCCTCGTAGCCGGAGTCGTCAATGAAGGTGCGCCCAATCTCGTGCTTGCCTTTGACGAATGCGCGCTCGCCGTCAAGCTCAAGTATGTCGCCGTTCTCGATGAGGATGATGTTCTCTTCGGGGAAGTCGCAGTGGTTCTTCAAAAATTCCTTGTGACGATAGAGCATCCTGTACTCGCCGTGGACGGGTATCACGAACTTAGGACGCACGGCCTCGGTCATGATGCGAATGTCCTCTTGCGAGGCGTGGCCGCTGACGTGTATGAGCCGCCGCTTCTCGTCAATGATCGCCGCGCCGCGCTTGTAGATTTCGCCGATGAGCCGCGAGATGGAGCGCTCGTTGCCGGGGATGATGCGCGCCGAAAGAATTACTGTGTCGCCGTCCTGAATCGAAAGCCCCTTGTAAGACTGCGTCGAGAGCTGCGCGAGCGCGGCGCGCGGCTCGCCCTGCGAGCCTGTGACGAGGTAGACGATCTCTTCGTCTGCGAGCTGACGCGACTGCTGAAGCGAGACGAGCATCCCGTCGTGCAAATCGAGGTAGCCGAGCCGTTCGGCGATCTCGACGTTCTTGACCATCGAGCGGCCAAGCACGCAGACCTTCCGGTCGAACTGCTGCGCCACGTCGAAGACGATTTGCAGGCGGTGAATCGAGGACGCGAATGCGGCGACGAAGATGCGCCCCTCCGCCTCGGAGAAAATCTCCTCGAAGTCGGGGATGACGGCGCGCTCGGAAGGCGTCCTGCCGGGCACGGTCGCGTTCGTCGAGTCCGAAGTTAAAGCGAGAACGCCCTCCTGCCCGTAGCGGCGCAGAGTGCGAAGGTCAATCGGCTCGCCGATGACGGGCGTCTCGTCAACCTTGTAGTCGCCCGTGTGTATGAGCGTGCCGATGGGCGTCGTGATTGCGAGCGCGAAGCAGTCAATGAGCGAGTGCGAGACGCGTATGAACTCGATGGAGAACTCGCCGATCTCGACCGTCTGGCGCGGCTCGACGCGGTGAAGCAGAACGTCCGAGAGCAGGTCGTGCTCGTCGAGCTTATGCTCGATGAGTCCCATCGTGAAGTGCGAGGCGTAGACTGGGACGTTGAACTTTTTCAGGACGTATGGAAGCGCGCCGATGTGGTCTTCGTGGCCGTGCGTGATGACGATGGCGGCGATGTTCTCGCGGAACTCTTCGAGGAAGTCGAAGTCTGGGACGCACACGTCAACGCCGTACGCGGTCTCTTCGGGGAAGCCCATGCCCACGTCAACGAGGATCATGTCCTCGCCGTAGCGCAGGGCCATGCAGTTGCTCCCGAACTCGCCGAGTCCGCCGAGCGGGAT
>DASQLL010000470.1:0-4142 GCA_035630035.1 Pyrinomonadaceae bacterium
CCGCCGTGCTGACGGCAACGACCCAGTAGCGCGGGCCTCTCCGCCGCGGGCCGTTACGGTTCCGTTTTCTGCTTCTCTCAATTTTTATTTTCATGGTCGGCGTGTCCACTCCATTGAATGTTATGGGCGACCGACCTACAATGCAGGACGGTCGTCAGCCCTCAAGGTTTTCGGCCAAGGCCCGCGCAGCTCTTTCCGCCAAGATCGGTCTGCGTGGGCCTCTCACTACCTGCGCCGCCTCGCGCGGCTAGAATCTCAGTTTCAGACCGCCCTGCACGAGTCGCGGCGGGCCGGGCAATATGCCGCGCGAGCGGTCTGCTATGTAGAGGCGGTCGAAGACGTTCTTGACCGTGACGAAGAAGGTCGTCTTCAAACGCTCGACGTTGTAGTTGGCCGTCGCGTTCCAGACGGTGTAGCTCGGCACGAAGCCGCGCTGGCCGTTCGCCGTCGGGTTGATGGTGTTGAGGTCGTCCGCGAACTGCCCGCCGACGTAGACCGACTCGACGAGTCCGTCGAAGCCGCGCGGGTGCGAGTAGCCGAAGGTCGCCGTCAGAAGATGTTCGGGGGCGTAAGGTAAACGTCTGCCGGTGATGACGGTCGTGCTGTCTATGCTGCTCCGGCGCAGTCCGCGAAACTCGGCGACGGGCAGGAAGGTGTACGCGCCGCGCAGGTAGAAGTTGTGGCGCGATTTGGTTAGCGCGCCCGTGTCGAGCCGGCCCGAAAGCTCGAAGCCCTGATGCAGCGTCTCGCCGCCGTTCGTGAGCGACGCGCCCACGCCGCCCGCGAGGCTCGCGGGAACGATCTGATTCTCGTAGTCCATTCGGAAGAAGGTCGTCTCGAAACGCAGCCCGTCGGCGGGAGCGACGCGCGCGCCGACCTCGTAGTTCCAGCTAAGCTCCGGTTCCAACTCGATGACGCCACCCGTGTTGTTGTTTATAACGTCCTCCGTGCGCGGAGGAGCGAACCCTCGGTGCGCGCCCGCGAAGACGGTGAGCTTCGCGGAGGGGCTGTACGATAGTCCGAGTCCGGGCACGATTTTCGTCAGGTCTGTCCTGCCGCTCACGCCGCGCAGGCGGTTCGTGCGCTGGTACTCGATGTGCTCGACGCGGACGCCCGGCGTGAGCGTCCAGTCGCCTATATGAAAACGGTTCTGCGCGAAGCCGGAATAAGACTGGTTGCGTCGCTCGTTGTGCTCGACGAGGACGCCGCTGCGCGAATCAGGCAGGTCGCCGTTCTCCTGCCGTCGCTGTTGCGTCTCGAAGTGTGCGCGGAATCCGAAGTCGGCCTCGCTGCGGACGCCGAACAGTTTGTGGTTGACGCTCAGGCGCGGCTCGACGCCGACGAAGTAGTACTGGCGTAGGCGTCCCTGATTGCCGCAGGTCGTGTTGAGGTCGGCGAGGCTCAGACAGTCCGGATCGGAATTCGGGTCGCTCGCGCGGAACAGACGGTTCGGGCGCTCGCCTGAGTTCGACGACTGACGCCACCAGTGGCGCTTGAAGAACGAGCCGTAGAAGCTTGTCGTCAACACCACGTCGTTGTTGAAGACGAAGGCGTGAGTTGCCGACGCGCCGAAGCGGTCGCCGTAGAAGAAGTCGTTGCGGAACTGGTTGCCGCGCGGGTTGGCGCGGAACTCCGCTTCCGTCAGACCCGAATAGGTGATGTTTGAATCTTCGCCGTAGTAGTTGAACTTGAGTGTGAGCGCCTGTCGCGCGCCGAGGGTCGAGACCGACTTGAAGTTGAAGTCGTTGAGGCCGGAGCGCAGATTCTCACGCGCCCCCTTGCCCTGCTTGCGCGTGTAGTCGAAGAGCAGACCCGTATTACCCCACGTGCCGCCGTAGTTGACGTGGCCGTTGAAGTAATCGCGGCTGCCGCCCATGAGCGTCAACGTCCCCGTCGGCTTGAGCGGCGGATTGCGCGTGATGAAGTTGACGACGCCGCCCACGGTCTGCGGCCCGTAGAGAATCTGGCCGGAGCCTTTCAAGACCTCGACCGTCTCGAAGCGGTCAATCGGCGGGTGATAGTAAGAGGCGTTGTCGCCGTAGGGCGCGTAGGTTAGCGGGATGCCGTCTTCAAGCAGCAGAACCTTCGTCGAGCGCGTCGGGTTCAGGCCGCGTATGCCTATGTTCGGACGCAGGCCGAAGCCCTCCTCGTCGCGCACGTTGACGCCCGCGGCTTTTCGCAGCGCCTCGGTCGAAGTGAAGACGCGGCTGCTCTCGAGCGCCTGCCGGTCAATGACCTCGACCGAACCCGGAATCTGCTCCAAGACTTCGGGCGTGCCCGCGATGCGGGAAGAGGAGACGACCACCTCCTCGGCCAGAGCGCCGGGACGGAGAACTACTTCAAGGCTGCGCCGCTCGCCCGACGCAAGCGATAGTTGCTGCTCGTTCACCGAAAAGCCTTCGCCCGACGCGCTCAGGCTGTATTTGCCGGGCGCGAGGTTGTCGAAAGTAAACGCGCCGGCTTCATCGGTCGTTGTGATGAATTCGACCTCCGTGCCGCTCTGCCGCAGCGTGACGCGCGCGTCAATGACGGCGGCGCTATTTTGATCCGACACGCGTCCCGAAACCGAAGGACGCGCGGACTGAGCCGCCGCGCCCGAAGCCAAACCAACAACCGCGAGCGCCGCGAAAAAGTAAGCCCGCGCACGTCGCCCGAATGGGCCTGTTAGCTGTGACATAGACACCTTCCGAAGTAGCTTTTAATGCTGGAGCAGAAAAGTAGATCGCATGCCGGCGAGCCAAAAGAAAAAGCTTTTCGGCAAAAAGCTCTGAAAAACTGGCCTTCAAGGAAGAAATTGAAAATAGATTTCAATTTCAAGTGAATGATACACAAGCCTGTGGGCAATGTCTACTATCTCGAAATAAAATTTCCGTTGGTCGCGTTTGGCGAGAGGTTTATCGAGAGCTTAACCCGAACTTAAGAGGCGGGCGATTGTCTCTTTGAACCGGAGAGAATCGAAGAGCGATCAGGTCTCGTCGCTGCCGCAGAGCAGTTCGGCGGCGAGGAGCGGGATGGTCAATTCGTGGTGGCCGGTGACGGAGAAGCCGCGGCCTGCGCCGCCGCTTGTGGGGCGTCGGACGACGTTCGTGAGCGGGCGGTAGGATTGTATGAAGTCGAAGTTGGCGGTCGTGAAGTCTTCGAGCGTGTGGCCTAAGTTTCGCACGAGCGTCACGCATTTTAAGAAGACTTCGGGCAGCACAACCGCCGAGCCGATGTTGAGGTAGACGCCGCCGCCGTTCATCCTTCTCACCATCTCCGAGAGAAGGCGAAAGTCCGTGTGCGTCGTCGCGCCCAAAGAAGCGCCGTCCGCATGCGGGTGGAAGTGCGCGATGTCCGTGCCGATGGCGACGTGCGCTGTGAAGGGCACACGCGCGCGGTAGGCGGCGCAGAGCAGAGAGAGTTCCGCGTGCTTCGGACTGAGCGCGAGCAGAGCGCGCCCCAATGCCTCGCCGAGTCCCAATCCGTCGCTTGCGCCTTCACGCGCCGCGTCGTTCAGAAGCCTTCCGGTCTCGTCAGCCGCGCCGAACGCGCCCGCGCCCAGACTCGCGTCAACGTCCTCCGAGGTCGAGCCGACGAGAGCGATCTCCGCGTCGTGTACAAGCACCGAGCCGTTCGCGGCCAGCCCCGTGACGAAGCCTCGCTCCAAGAGGTTGATGATGAGCGGAGCGAGACCGACTTTGACGACGTGCCCGCCGATGCCCCAGATGATCGGCTTGCCAAGTTCTCGCGCGCGACGCATCTGCGCGGCCAACGCGCGCAGCGATTGCACGGCGAGGATGTTCGGCAGCGACGCGAGGAAATCACGAAGGCTTGCGCCCTCTCCGAAGGCCCTGGCGAAATCGCCGACGGCAACCTTGCTCGGACGCTCCGCGAGCGGGTAGGTGTTTACGCCTTCGAGTCCGAGCGGCTTTATGTCTTCATAGATGGACATTGTAATGTGGGTGATAAGTGATGAGTGATAAGTGATAAGAAAAGCATCTGTCTTCTCTCATCACTTATCACTTAGAGCCTGTTTGAAAAATAGGTGACTGCCAGCCCTGCCGGGCGGGTAAGCTTTGGGTTGTGTCGAACCAACGCTACCCCTCCGACCTGACTGACAGCCAGTGGCATCTTATCAAAGGCTTACTGCCGCCGCCCAAGCC
>DASQLL010000471.1:0-3283 GCA_035630035.1 Pyrinomonadaceae bacterium
CAACTCGTCAAACAGCGAAAGAACGCGTTGCGTCAGCTCATCCAAAGCGCGCGCCCTCTCAACCGAACGCCTCGGCGAGCGCGCTCGTGTTCTCGTACAGGAAGAAATTCGAGACCTTGCCGTCGCGCACGGTGAAGACGATTGCCCAATCGTTGTCGAAGGTCTTCCCGGTCGCGCCCACGCGCCCGCGCTCGCGACCGACCGCGACCACCTTGTCACCCTCGGCTATCAGTTCGAGCAGCTCGAAATGCTCGAAGGTAACGGTCGAGCCGAGCTTCTGAAAGAAGTCTTTCACGCCTTCGTGGCCGCGCCGCTCGCCGTGGTGCGGCACTAAGGAAGAGCCGGGCGCGCTCCAGACTATATCTTCCTCGACGTATCCGAGCAGTCCTGCGATGTCGCCGCGCCCGAACGACTCGAAGATCGCCTGCACGACCTGTTTGTTATCCTGTTCGCTCATGCTTCGCCTTTCTTTTTCGGTGGAGGTGCGGGTTTCGCGGGCGGCTTCTTCTCGCTTATCTCTTCATAGCCGCAACGCTCGCACTGCCAAGCCGGGAAGACATCCGAAGGCGCGGTCGCGTTCTGGTAGACGGCGCGGTCGGAGGGGATGATTTTGCCGCCGCAACGCGGGCACATGCGACCGCGTATGGTCTGCCTCTCGACATCAACTGCGGGGACGATTTCGTCGGCCATTTTTTTGGTGAATGGTAAATGGTGAATGGTGAATGGCAGTTGATTCTCTTTCAAGCCGAGCGACAACTGCTCAAGCCGGACAGAGTGCGACAACTATTTACCATTCACTATTCACTATTCACCCTCCTTGTCGTCTTTCTTAATCTTCTTGTACGCGACGCCGAAGATGGAGCAGAAGATAGCGACCGGCGGGATGAGCAGAACGAGTATGGCGAGGTTCATCGTCCGCGCCGTGCCGTCGCCGTTCTGCAAACCAGTGCGGCACAGCGCGCACTGCGCCTGAGCGTCCGCCGGCAACAGGACGGCCAGCGTCGTCGCCGCCAGCATCACGGCAAACAGAACAAAGAGCGCGCGGCGATGTTCAGCCATTTCAGTGCCCACCGGCTTTATGCTCCGCCGCCGCCGCCGCCGGGCGCGGTGTGCGCTGGTCGTGCGCGCGGAAGCTGTCGGGGAAGACTATGAAGAGGAGGCAGATGCAGACGACGAGTATCGGGACTAGCGTCAGCACCAAGCTCATACGCTCGAACCGAAGGTGCATGAAGTACGCAACAATCATCGCCGCCTTGACGAGCGAAAGACCTATCAAGAGGGTCAGCATGATGTGTAGCGGGACTTGAATGTATGCAAGCACGACTTCGACGAGCGTGAGCGCGAGCAGGCCGAGCAACACGTAGAGGAACAGACGCGTTCCGCCCTCGAAATGCACGTGCTCGGCGGCGCGCGCGGGGCTTATCTGGTCGCCGATACCGAACGGGTTGTAGCCGCGCTCGCGCATCGTCATCGCGGGGATCGCGACGAACGTCAGCGCCAGAAGCAAGCAGACCGTCGTGAAGAAGAGGCTGTCAATCGTCAGGAAGTTCCCCGCGTCGGCGGCGTTCTTTCCCGCGAGCAGAAGGAAGCCCGCGGCCAGAACAACGCAGACGCCGATGAGTATCATGTCCGACTTTTTGAACACGTCCCGGATTGATTCGTTCGCCACTTTGGCGGCCTCCTTCTCAATCAGTCTGGAGTCTGGAGTCAAGGCAAACTTCAAAACTTCTTTTCCTGCTTTAGACTCCAGACTCCAGACTCCAGACTATTTCTAAGTCAGGGATGAAAATCAACCGACATCAAATAAATGAGCGGGAAGACGAACATCCAGACGAGGTCAACGAAGTGCCAGTAGAGGCCGCTTATCTCCACGTCCTCGTGCTTCGTCTTGGAGATTCTGAGCGCGATCACGCCCAGATACATCACGCCCGTCAGGACGTGGAACATGTGCAGCCCCGTTATCGAGAAGAAGCTCGCGCCGAAGAGCGGCGGGGCCTGCGGCCACTTCTCGGCCATGTGATGCGCGAGCTGAAAGGGGCGCAGACCTTCATCAATCAGGTGTTTCCATTCGATAAGGTGGAGGATGAGAAACGCGAGGCCGCCTAACATCGTCGCGCCGATCCAGCGCCGCGCCGCCTTGAGCCGGTTGGCGGCGGAAGCCTTCACCGCCATCACCATCGTGAAGCTCGAAGCCAGAAGGAAGAGCGTCATCGTCGTCGAGAAGATGATGCTTGGGAAGAACGGGAACGGCGTCGGCCACTCATTGCTCGATGCGCGTGAATATGAGTAGCCGATGAGCAGCGCCGTGAAGGTCATCGCGTCCGACACGATGAAGAGCCACATGCCGAGCTTTCGATGTCCCACGCGGTATGGCAGCGCGCCGCCGTCCCACTCGTTCGCCGCCAGTTGTCCCACATGCGCTTCGGTGCTCAACGCGTTACCTCCAAAGGAAAAGTAGTAGGAACAGAAAGACCCAGAGCAAATCCATGAAGTGCCAATAAATCCCGACCACGTCCGTCAGCGTCCGCCTCTTCGCGTCCGCGTCGGTGCCCGTGCCGCGCCGCGTGAAGACGAAGAGATAACCAAGCCCGATCAGTCCGCCCAAGATGTGCACGGCGTGCAACCCCGTCAGCACGTAGAAGAACGAGCTGTGCGGATTCGACGCGAGGTAAAGCCCCTGAGCCACGAGCTGCCGCCAAGCGAGAAACTGCGAAGCGAGAAAGCCGAGGCCGAGCAGCAGCGTCAAACCGAGCCAAAGGTTGTAAGCGCCTTCCGCGTTCTTCTTGAGTGCGGACTTGGCGAGTGTGAACGTGAAGCTGCTTGCGATGATGAGTGCGGTGCTAAGGTAGACGAGCGAGGGCATCTGCCCGCCGCGCCAGTCGAAAGAGGAGGGCAGCCCCGCGCGGACGATGAGCGCGCTCGCAAGCGCTGTGAACATCATCAGTATCGAGGCCAGCCCGACGTACACGCCTATGCGGTAGCGTTCGGGCGACCAGTCACGGCGTCGTCCGTCGCCGTCCTTCGGCCCGCCGCCGCCGCCCGGCCCGCCGCCGTTCGGCCCCTTGCCGTTTCCGCCACTGCGCCCGCCCCGACGCCGCGAAGTCGCGATGTCGAGCGCGGCCTCGGCGCGCGTTTGCGTCTCGCCGTTAGCTGTGACCGTCGTGACCATTTCCCTTCCCGTGCCCTTCGTGCGCGACGCCTGCGACGTTCGCGCTCGTTTCGTCCGGCGTCGTCTGCATCACGTAATCTTCGGGCGCACCGGGCACGCCATATTCATAAGCCA
>DASQLL010000472.1:0-4858 GCA_035630035.1 Pyrinomonadaceae bacterium
GCACACGGTCGAAGCGATCCGCGCGCGGCTCGCCGAAGGCGCGCGCCACAACTACCTGCGCGATTTTCTGTACGGCGGCATAGACGGCGCGGTGACGACCTTCGCCGTCGTCGCGGGCGTCACGGGCGCGAGCCTCGCGCCGGGCATTGTTCTCATCCTCGGCGTCGCCAACCTCGCGGCGGACGGCTTCTCAATGGCGGCGAGCAACTACCTCGGCACGCGCGCCGAGCGCGAAGACTTCAAACGCCTCGCATCGGTTGAGCTACGTCACATCGAGTCCGACCCGGAGGGCGAGCGCGAAGAGGTGCGCCAAATCTACGCGCGCAAAGGTTTGAGCGGGGCGGCGCTCGAAGAGGTGGTGGATTCTATCACCGCCGACCACGCGCGCTGGATCGAGACGATGCTCGCGGAGGAATACAACCTGCCGCGCGAAGTGCGTTCGGCGTGGTATGCGGCGTTTGCGACCTTCGTCGCCTTCGCGCTCTGCGGCTCGGTTCCGCTCGCGCCTTACGTCGTGGGCGTGCGCGACGCGTTTCTGCCCGCGACGCTTCTGACCGGCTCGGTCTTCTTCGCAATCGGCTCTCTGAAGGCGCGCTGGTCAACCGCGCCGTGGTGGCGTTCCGGATTGACGACGCTTCTCATCGGCGCTGCCGCCGCGCTGCTGGCCTACGCGACGGGCGTGCTGCTGAAAAGTCTGGCGGCATGAAGCATGAGTAAATGCGCTCGGACGCGGTCGCGTCTCGAATCAGCGCGCGAGATGTGATTGCCGAACGAAGAAAGGAATAATGATCATGTGCAGATTTACCCGACTGATTCTTACGCTATCCTTCGTCGTCTTAACCGCGACGAGCGCACTAGCTCAGGACAACGACGACGAGCGCGTCGTGATAGACGCGCGGCTCGTCTCCGTCAACGTCTCCGTGACCGACGCGCGCGGCGTCCCAATCAAAGCCCTCGACAAAGATAGGTTCGAGGTCTTCAGCGACAACGTGAGGCAGCAGATAGCTCACTTTTCGACAGAAGAAGCCCCGCTGTCAATCGGCATCGTCTACGACATCCACAGCTCGACGCCTGAGCGCACGGACGCCGCTCTGCGCGCCCTCAAACAATTCACGCGGACGCTCCGCCGTGAGGACGACTTTTTCGTGACGGTGTTCAACCAGCGCGGCAGCGTCGTCGTGGACTTCGTGCCGACGGTGGATCAGGTCTTCAACCATCTGACTTACGTCGCGCCGAAGGGGCCGTCCGCGCTCTACGACGCGATCTATCAGGCGGCTGAGAAAGTCAACGCGGCGCGCGCGGAGAAGAAGGCGCTGCTTATCATCTCCGACGGCTACGACCACCAGAGCGGCCACAGCGACAGAGAAGTTCGCTCGCGCGTCAAAGAGCTAAACATTCAGGTATACGGGATCGGCATAGCCGACCCGCACGACGACCCTTTAGAGGGACGCGGGCGTTGGGTGTTTGAAGACATAACGCGGCAGACGGGCAGGCGCACGTTTCTGGCGCGCACCGACGCGGCGTTCGGTCGCGCCGTGCTCGAAGAGATGTCGCGGGCGAGCGGCGGCGCGGCGTACTTCCCCGACAGCCGCAATGGCGAGCAGGAGCTTGCCGGACTCGGCGCCCAAATCCTTTTGGAGCTGCGGCGGCAGTACACGCTCGCCTTCTACCCGACCGGCGCGCAATCGGGCGCGGGTTGGCACAAGATACGCGTCCGCGTTACCACGCTCGCCGGCTCCGACGGGCTACGCCTTTCTTACAGGAAAGGTTACAAAGCGTTCAGGAAGTGACGTGACAGCCCGATGAGTAGCAACACGCAGACGGCGACTCAAACGCCAAGGCCGGGCGGTTCTTCTAGCGAGAGCCGCCCGTTCGCTCTACACGCGCGCCGGGCGTCCGTGATCGTCATCATCGCCGGCCTCGCCGCTCTCTCGCTGGTCTGGATAAAAGACCCTCTCATCGCACGTGCCGTCGTCGTCGCGGGCGTGTGTCTGACACTCTGGCTGAGCGAAGCCGTCCCGCCCTTCGTGCCGACGCTCGTTCTCTGGCTCATGACGCCGCTCCTGTTGCAGCCTTTGAGCGAGGAGTTTCGGCTGGGGCGTGTGCTGGGCTGGTCGGCGGAGCCGGTTCTCGTTCTCTTCTTAGGCGGGTTCGCCCTCGGCGTCGCCGCGCGGCGGCACGGCATTGACGCGCGGCTCGCGCAAATCGCGCTGCGGCTGTCGGGCGGGCGTCGCCTCGCGCTGCTCGCTCTGACTGCCGCCGCCACAGCCTTTCTTTCCATGTGGATGTCGAACATCGCCGCGGCGGCGATGATGCTGTCGGCGGCGCATCCGCTGCTCGCCGGTATGCCGGAGGGAGATAGGTTTCGACGCGCGCTGCTTTTGAGCATCGCCGTGGGCGCGAACTTCGGCGGCATCGCTACGCCCATCGGCACAGGCCCCAACGCCATCGCCATCGCCGCCGCGACGCGGCATCAGACCATAACCTTTCTGGATTGGATGGCGTTCGCCTTGCCGCTGTCTTTAGGTTTAATAGTCGCCGGGGTTCTGCTTTTGGCTTTGCGCTTCCGCGTGCGAGGAGTGACCGCGCTGCCGGACTTGCCTCAGCGACCGCGCTCTCGCGGGGCGAGCGGCGTGTTGATCGTCTTCATCGTCACCGTCGCGGCGTGGCTGACCGAGCCTTTGCACGGAGCATCTTCCGCGCTCGTCGCACTGGCCGCGACCGCCGTGCTTTTCGGCTCGGGGCTGCTCGAACGGCGAGACCTCTCGCGGCTCGACTGGTCAACGCTCATGCTCATCGCGGGCGGGATAGGCCTCGGCAACCTGCTCGAAAAGTCCGGGGTGGTGACGGCTGTCGCCGCCGCCGTGCCGTGGGCACACGTCCCTGACCTTGCGCGCGTCTTCTTGCTCTGCTTCGCGAGCGCGACGCTTTCGGCGCTGATGAGCAACACCGCCACGGCCACGATGCTCATCCCGCTCGCCGCGAGCCTCGACCCCGCGCCCTCGACGGCCATACTGATCGCCGTCGCCGCATCGCTGGGCGTGCCTTTCGTCATCAGCACTCCCCCGAACGCGATGGTCTACGGCGAAGGCGGTGTGAGAAGCGGCGACTTCCTCGCGCCCGGTCTGGCGCTGATGCTTCTGGGCTGCCTTCTCATCAGCCTGACGGGGCCGTTCGTTCTAAACCTGTTGGGGATTCCTTGAAGCCGAGCGGCGATCAAACCCGAGGCGCGGCGTAGTGAGCCGTGAACATGCCCCGCGCAGCGCCTGAGCTACCACGCAATCGCGGCTGCTGCGTCTTGACTCCGGCTGCGCGAGGGCTGACCTCGATGAGGTTATAGACGCCGCGCACGCCGTCTGTGCTGCGTGCGATGCGCCCGGCCTCTTCGAGTTGACACGGTAGCTCGACCTTGCCGAGTAGCGCGACCCACCCGTTCGAGACAGCGACTTGGATCGGGTGTTCGACGGTCACTGCGCCCGACTCGAACGCGCCCCTAATCTTCCCGGCGATCTCATGGTCGGTGGGCCGCGCGCCGACGGCGTTGACGCGGAGATGGTTGACCACGTCGAAGACGCCGTCGGCGCTGCGCGCTGCCTCAAGCGCCGCGAGGAGTTCGGCCTGGCACGCGACCGCGCCCGTGAGCGTCACGGTGCCGTCCATGACCGACACTGCGATGATCGCATCCTTGAGGCGCGACTCATTTTGAAGCTCGCGCAAAACGCCGAGCCTGATTTGTTCCTCGCTCGGTATCATGTCACTACACCACATGTCTATCACCTCCGACGATTAAAGCCGTATGGGTTGAGCGATTCCTGCCCAAAGTCCGAAGGCTCACCGATGCTCCATTGGGCAACGCGCGTGCCGGACGTGCCGCGGCAAATGTTCTGAGACAAACACCTCCCGCACGGCGCGGGCTGCGGAAAGTTCCCCACGCATTAGGGAGAAAGCCCGCAATCTTTTTCATACCGCCCCGCTCAGCGCCCGCCCGTCGGCCAATCCCGAACACTTATCGCCCCTCAGCGTCGCGCACGACAATTGCTTTCGCACATTAGGTGCTTCCCATTCCGTTCGGCGCTTGTCCGCGTAATGCTATGACGGAGTTGACCCCTTCCAACCTGACTGTTCTCTGCGTCGCGAGCTTCTTCAAGGGCAACGAATTCATACGCGAGTGCAGGCGCGCGGGCGCGCGCGTCGTGCTGCTGACGAGAGAAAAGTTGCTCGGCGGGGAGTGGGCGCGTGAGTGCCTCGACGGCGTAGAGGGCGTCCCCGGCGATGGCGGCGAAGAGCTTTATCTGGAGGCATCTGCCTCCGCGGCGCGTCGCCACAAGATTGCGCGCGTCGTCGCGCTGGAAGAGTACGACGTGGTGACAGCCGCGCGCATACGCGAGCATCTGTGCCTGCCGGGCATGGGAACGAGCGCGGCGCGGCTCTTTCAGGACAAGCTTGCGATGCGCGTCGGCGCGCGCGAGGCGAGCCTCAGCGCGCCCGAGTTTGTGCGCCTTGTGGACGACGACGAGATCGAGGACTTCATGCGCCGCGTCGCGCCGCCGTGGATGCTCAAGCCGCGAAAGGGCGCTTCGGCGATGGGGATGAGGAAGCTCGACGATCCCGTCGAAGTGTGGCGCGCGCTCGAAGAGCTGGACGCGCGGGCGTTCCCGCACGAGAGGGCGACGCACCACCTGCTCGAACAGTTCATCCCCGGCGCCGTCTATCACGTAGATTCGCTCGTCCACGAAGGCCGCGTCGTGTTCGCAGGCGTCGAACGCTACGGCACGCCGCCCTTCTCGGTGGCGCACGGCGGCGGCGTCTCGACATCCCGCACGGTCGAGCGCGGCTCGGCGGACGAAAGGCGCTTGCT
>DASQLL010000473.1:0-9918 GCA_035630035.1 Pyrinomonadaceae bacterium
CTGTCGCGCACCTTCAAGGTGATGCTCGATCTGATGACGATCAAGTTCATGGCCTCGTACCACACGAAGCCGATCTACGTCTTCGGCATCTTCGGCTTCGGCTCGTTCCTCATTTCGGTCGTCGCCTTCCTGTGGGCGCTCTGGCGCAAAGTCGGCGGCGAAAGTTTCATACGCAACCCGCTGTTCACAATCACCATCGTCATGTTCGCCGTCGGCGTGCAATTCATCCTGATGGGCCTCCTCGCAGAGATGCTCGTCCGCACCTACCACGAGTCGCAGGCCAAGTCTATCTACGTCGTCCGTGAGCGCATCGGCTTCGGCGAAGAGTCCTGACGCCGCGCCAAGTCAGAACCCGCTCGCTACCGCTCGCGGCTCTGACCTGTGGCACGGCGTACCCGGTCGCTGACGCTCCCGGTACTGATCTGCCAACCAATTAACCCGCATACGTGTCTCATGCTCAAAGCCCTGCTTTGAGAACGCGGGAGAGACTGCATGAGAAAGCTTCTAAACTTGGCGGCGCTGCTCTGTCTGGCCGCTGCGCCCGTGCTCGGCCAAGAGATTCAGGTTGAGAGTGATGCTCAGAAGAGCGAGACGCCTTCGTTCGTCCGCCTCGGCGATTTGGGGGGCGAGGCCGCGCGCCTTCTGAAGTCGCAGGCCACCCGCGAGCGCGCGTGGGGCGCGTACCTCGTCGGGCATCACGGGCTAAAGGCACTCGCGCCCGCGCTCGTCGAGCTTATGGCCGACCCTTCGCTCGGCGACGGCTGGGAGGAGAGGATCGTCCGGCAGGCCGCGCTCGACAGTCTCATACGGCTCGAAGTCAAAGTCCCTGTTGATGCGCTCCGCTCTATTCCGCCGGACTTCGCTGACGAGAAGATCGTCCTCATGTCGCGAGCCGCGGACGAGCACGTGGCCGTGCTGCTTGAGACGTTCGACGGCGAGCTGGCCGGCGAGTCGGGGACGGACACGCGCTGGCTCGCCGTCGGCAACCTGCTCGCAGAGACGAAGGCGCAGGGGTTCGCCGCGTCGCTTCTGAAAGGACTGAAGCTCGTGGCGGACATCACGATTTTGGACGAGGATGACAGCTACGGGCGCGGCTACGGCGGCGGTTGCGGCGGTGGCTGCGGCAGTGGCGGTTGGCCCGAAGACTTCCCGCCGGTCGGCTTCTATTCTCTCACCGCACACGCATCGCGCGGGGCGGTCGTCGTCGCGCCGGGCAAGCATCCGGTCTATTACATTCGCGCGGAGCGATACGAGGCCGGGTGCGGCTTCAGCTACGCGCCTCACATAAGAGACTTCTACCGCGTCGAATATCTAGCGGCCTTGCTCGACACGACGGCGGACAATCTCAAACTCGACGCGCGGCCTTCGCACACGATCATCTGCAAGGACACGCGCCAGTGCCGCGGCGAGCTTGCGCGCGTGCGCCGCGAGATCGAGCAGTCTTACGCGACGCTTATCGGCGGCCTCGTCGAAAAGAGCATCCTCGACGCGTCGGAGGCCGCTGGGATGCCGCCGGATATCACGTTCAGGCTTCACGACGCGCGGCAGAAAAAATCGTTTGCGCTGCCGGATAAACTCAAAGGCGTCAAGATAGCCATCGAAGGCACAGAGATCGAAGCCGCGCCGGACGACGCCGAGCAGTAAGCTCCGACGCGACTTGCTGCCGCCATCCGCGTGCCGCGTGCATGGGTGCTTTGCGCGCCGTCAGTGTTGTATCTTGGCGGCGATGCGCGAAGAGTTAGAGACGGTTTACGAGCGCTTGCACGCGTGGTGTCGCGCGCGCGGCTACGCGGGGCACGACCCTTTCGACGCGCTCAACAGCAGGCTTTTTCAAGCCACTCCTCTACGCCGCTCACGACTCGCGCGACTCGTCTGGACACAAGCCTTCAAACGCTCGCCCGTCAACCTGCGCTCGCTCGCACGCGTTCCCGCCGAAAGGAACTCGAAGGGCACGGCGCTGTTCGCGCTCGCAGCGCTCTCACGCCTTCGCGCGACGCGCGACGCAAGGGAAGAGCGCGAGGCGCGCGCGCTTTTAGACGACTTGCTGGAAGCGAAAATCGAGACCGCGCACGGCGCGGCGTGGGGTTACAACTTCGACTGGCAGGGGCGTGCCTTCTACGCGCCGCGCGGGACTCCGACGGTCGTGCCCACGGCCTTCGCCGTCCGCGCGCTCGTCGAGGCGACCAACGCCCTCAACACCGCGCAGGAAGAGGACGCGCTCTCCGAAGACGTTCGGAAATATCTGACGGCGGCGGAGCGCGCGTGCCTGTTCATCGCAGGCGATCTGAATCGCGGCGACGAGTCGAAAGAGGAAGTCTGCTTCAGCTACACGCCGCTCGACCGAACGCGCGTCTTCAACGCCTCTTTGCTCGCGGGCGAAGCGCTCGCGTCGGTAGGCGCGCTCGCGGGACGCGCGAAGTGGGTAGCGGAGGCCCAGCGCGCCGCGCGCTACGTCGTAAGGCGTCAGAGAGAGGACGGCTCGTGGGCCTACGGCGCGGACTCGTATCAGTCTTGGGCCGACAACTTCCACACAGCCTTCGTGCTAACCTCGCTCGCGCGCATCCTCAAGGCTTGCGGGCGGAAGGAGCTTGAGAGCGTCGCTGTCAAAAACGATTCCGACGAGCAGATGGAGCTTGAGAGTGTTGCTGTCAGAAATGATTCCGACGCGCATGAGGAAATACGTGAGTCCATCCGGCGCGGCTACGCGTTCTGGCGCGCTTCGTTCTTTCTTGCGGACGGTTGGCCGAAATACTACCATCACTCGGCTCATCCGGCTGACGCGCACTCCGCGGGCGCTGCCGTAGTCGCCTGCGTCGAGCTAAGCGACCTTGAGCCGGACGCGCTCGAATTAGCCACGCGAGTCGCGCGCTGGGCAGTCCGTGAGCTCTACGACTCGCGCGGCTTCTTCTACTACCAGAAGCGACGCCTGCACACGGTTCGCACGCCCTACATGCGCTGGTCGCAGGCGTGGATGATGTACGCGCTCGCGCTGCTGCTTGAGTCGCGTGCCGGCGAATGGGGGAGACTGTTGGGCGGTGAAAACGGATAAGAAAGATGGGACGGCGGGACGTATAGCGCAGAACGCAACTCTTCTGTTGTTGATCGTGCCGTTGACGTTGATCATGCTCTTGCTGCTCGGCGGCTTCATGGTGGTTTTGTTCATGCAGGCATGCTGCGCCTTGCTCGGCGGCCCATTCTGTAGCTAAGTCTCTCGCGCGTTTCACGAAGCGCGGACGCGCGATCTGTTAATGCGAATCTGGATTGACCTTGCCAACTCGCCGCACGTGCCTTTCTTCCGCGCGCTGGCGGCGGAGTTTCGCGCGCGTGGGCACGAGATTGAGACGACGGCGAGGGAGTTCGCGCAGACCGTCGAGCTGGCCGAGAGCGCGGGACTTGCGCCCACGGTCGTAGGTCGTCATGGCGGCGGGAAACTTTCGGGCAAGGCGGGCAGTCTCGTCGGGCGCGCATGGGAGCTTTCGCGTTGGGCGCGCGGTCGCGGTCTCGATCTGGCCGTCAGCCACAACTCTTACTCGCAGGTTTTGGCGGCGCGGCTTCTGGGCATGCGCTCGGTGACGCTGATGGACTACGAGCATCAGCCCGCGAACCACCTCGCGTTCCGAATGGCGTCGCGCGTCATCGTCCCGCGCGCGTTCCCCTCGGACGCGCTCAGGCGATTCGGCGCGAGCGAAGCGAAGGTTCGGCGCTACGACGGCATCAAGGAGGACGTTTATCTCGCGGACTTCGCGCCCGACCCGCGCTTCGCGGAGACCCTGCGCGAGCGTTTCGGCGTTGACGTAGAAAGCGACACGCTCGTCGTCGTCCGACCGCCCGCGCGCGAGGCGCTCTACCACCGCTTCGAGAACGAGCTGTTCGACGATCTGCTCGCGCGCCTCGTCGCCGAGCCGCGAGCGAAGGTCATGCTGCTTTCGCGAAGCGCAGCGCAGCGCGAGACGTTGGCCTCGCGTTTCTCGTCGGAGAATTTCATCGCGCCGCGCGCGGCGCTCGACGGCTCGAACCTCGTCGCGGCGGCAGACCTCGTCGTTAGCGCGGGCGGCACGATGAACCGAGAGGCCGCGGCTCTGGGCGTTCCGGCGGCGACCGTCTACGCGGGTCGTTGGGCAGCCGTTGACGAACAACTCGTCCGCGAGGGCCGCCTCAAACGCATTGCGACGCGCGAAGACTTGCGGAGCCTCCGCGTCGAGAAGAAGCCGGACGCGACGCCGCGCCGCGCGACGGGCGTTCGCGCGGAGGTGGCGGAGTTGATACTCTCGTGAACCGTGAACCGTAAACCGTGACAAGAGGGAACGGTTTTATCTTGTCACGGTTTACGGTTCACGGTTCACGCTTCTTATGAAAGCCGAGCATTCCGAAACTCTGAAGGTGAGGGCGAGCGAGGTGCGCGCGCAGGCGCGTGCGCCGCGCTGGGTCGCGCCTGCTGTGAAGGCCGCGCTCGTCTTGGCGGACACGGCGCTTGCGGTCGCGTCGTTCGTCGCGGCCTACTCGTTTCGGACGGGCGGGGATGTGCTGGTTCGCTTCGGCCTGAGTGAAGGCTTCGTGTGGCACCGGCAGTTCGAGCCTTACGGCGCGCTTCTGTGGTTCGTGATAGCGGTGCGCCTGCTCGCGTGCGCTTACTACGATCTCTATCGTTTACGCGGCGAGTTCTCATACCTCGACGAGTGCGTGCGCGTGTTCCGCGCGACCGCCGTGGCATCGCTCCTGATCGTCGCGTGGGCGTTTTTGTATCGCGGCGGCTTCGAGTTCCGCGCCTTCTCTTACGCGCGCGGCGTCTTCGTCCTCGACTTCCTGCTCGCGCTCGGCGCTTACGCCGTCGTGCGTCTTGCCTTGCGCGGAGCGCAGAGCGCGGTCAGGCGGCGCGGCATCAACTTGATACCGACGCTCGTCGTGGGTCAGGGGGCCGAAGCCGCGACGTGCGTGCGCGAGATGATGGCGCGGCGCGAGCTTGGCTACAGGGTCATCGGCGTGGTCGAGACCGACGGCGGCGCAATCGGTGCGCGAGAGTTCGAGGGCGTGCCTATTGTCGCGAGTCTAGAGTCCTTGCCGGAAGCCATACGCGCGGTGGGCGCGAACGAAGTCATCATCGCCGACCCGAACGTGTCGGGCGATCTTCTGTTCGACGTGATGATGCGCGTGGGCCGAAGGCGCGGCGTCGAGTTTCGCGTCGCGCCGAGTCTGTTCAACTGCCTGCCGCGCAAAACGGAAGTTGACCAGATAGGCGTGCTGCCCGTCATCACGCTCTTCCGCGAGCCTTTGGGGCAAGGGGCGCGCGTCGTCAAGCGCGCGTCGGACATCGTCATCGCAGGACTCGCGCTCGTACTGCTCGCGCCCATCTGGTTTTTGCTTGCGCTGCTCATCAAGCTCGACTCGCGCGGGGCGGTTCTCTACAAGCAGGAGCGCGTCGGGATGGACGGGCGCATCTTCCTCTTCCTCAAGTTCCGAACGATGCATACCAACTCGGACGACCGAGAGCATCGAGAGTACCAGCGCCGTTACATCGCCGGCCAGCCGGACACGAACCTCGGCGACAGCCTTCGGCCCGTCTACAAGCTGCACACAGACCCGCGCGTCACGCGCGTCGGGCGCGTGCTAAGGCGCGCGAGCCTGGACGAGCTGCCGCAGCTCCTGAACGTTCTGCGCGGCGACATGAGCGTCGTCGGCCCGCGCCCGCCCATCCCTTACGAGGTCGAAGCCTACGCGCTCTGGCATCGCAAGCGGCTCGACATGAAGCCGGGCATGACGGGACTCTGGCAGGTGTCGGGACGCAACCGCCTCTCGTTCGACGAGATGGTCACGCTCGACCTCTTCTACATAGAGAACTGGTCGCTCTGGCTCGACCTCAAGATCATGCTCCGCACGCTGCCCGTGCTTCTGCGCGGCGACGCATACTGAAGGGATGAGGGATGGAGAAAGGGACGGGGGGAGGGGGAGACAGGGAGACGGGGAGACGCGGAGCGGGCGAGCCGTCGCGCGCATCTCATCGCCCCGTCTCCCCGTCTCCCCCTCTCCCCGTCTCCCCCTCATCCTTCGCCGTCTGGCTTGAGCGCGCGACCGTAGCGTCGCTGTTTCTGCTCGCGGTGGCTGCGCCGCACTCGATTGCGGGGACGCAGGGCGCTTGGATTCTGGGGATGGCTCTGTGGCTCGCGCGTTTCTTCGTGCGACCGCGCCCCTCGCTCGAGCGCACGCCGGTTGACTATGCGCTGCTCGGTTTCTTCGTCCTCACGCTGCTGACCGCGCTCACCTCCTACGACCCCGACGTGTCCATCGGCAAGCTCCGCGCGGCGAGCCTGTTCTCAATCGTCTACCTCGTCGCGGAGAACGTGCGCGACCGTCGCGTCATGCGCGCGCTCGCGCTCACGCTCGTCGCGTCGTGCGCGCTCGGACTCGTCCACACGTTTGGCGTCGTGGCGGCGGGGCGCGGCGTGAAGGCTCACGCGCTCGCTGCGAGCAGCCCCTTGCGCGCGGCGGGCGTGCGGGAGGGCGACACGATTCTTTCGGTTGACGGGGCGGAGATCAACAGCCCCGAAGATATCGTGCGCGGCATCGAGACGGAGCGGCCCGCGCGCGAGCGCGTGTACCGTTGGCCCGACGGGACGCGCGCGTGCGAGTGGGACGCACGGCGTGCGTGCGTGCGCGTCTACCGTGCGGAGGCCGTGCCGTCGTACAACGTCGCGCGCGACGGTCTCGCGAAAGAAGGGACGGCGGAGGCTCGGCTCGGCATCGCGAATTGGGGGCGCGGGCGCGACGAGCGCGCGACGGGGTTCTACGGACAGTACCAGACCTACTCCGAGGTGTTGCAGCTCATCGCGTCGCTCGCGCTGGGGATGCTTGTCGCGCTGCATCGAAAGCCCGGCTTGAAGGGCGCGCTGTTGGCAGTCGCGCTCGCGGGGATGTCGGTCGCGCTGATTCTGACGGTGACGCGCGCGTCCTGGGCGGGCTTTCTGATTTCGGCGCTCACAATCGTTCTCGTAGGCGCGAGCCGTCGGACGCTTCTCATCGTCGCGGGCGTCGCGCTGCCGCTCGTCTTGGCAGGGCTGTTCGTGCTGCAACAGAAGCGGCAGGTCGGCTTTTTAGACGCGAAGGAAGGCTCGACGGCGTGGCGTCTCATAGTGTGGCGCGAGGGGCTGGACGTTCTCGCTGGCAGCCCACGGCACTTGCTCGTCGGCGTCGGCATGGACTCGCTCAAGCGACACTGGCGCGAGTGGGGAATGTTCGACGGGGGGCGGCAGCCGTGGGGGCATCTGCACTCGACGCCCTTGCAAATCGCGTTCGAGCGCGGCGTGCCGACGCTGCTCGTGTGGATGGCTTGGCTGTTCGTCTACGGGCGAATGCTCTGGCGTCTCGTGCGGCGCGGCGCGTCGGAGAGTTGGGTCGAGCGCGGCCTCGTGCTGGGCGCTCTGGGCGGGCTGGTCGGGTTCGTCGTGAGCGGCCTTGTGCATTACAATTTCGGCGACTCGGAGGTGGTGATGGTCTTCTACTTCGTGATGGGCCTCGCGCTCGTCGCCGAACGGGTCAACCGCCTCACGCCCGGCGCGCAAGAGGGCTGACCATAATGCGTTCAATACGACGAAAAGAATGAGATGAGCAAAACGCGGCGGCGGGCTTTTGCGTATTAGGTTGAGCGCATGGAAGAAAATGTTCACCGCAGAGGCGCAGAGAACGCTGAGGAAGCGCAGAGAGAGTTCAACTCTCTGCGCCCCCTCCGCGCCCTCTGCGCCTCTGCGGTGAGTTCTACTTTCAAAACGCCCAACTAAAAACTGAGACAGTTTGTGAGAAGGGAACGAAGATGAAGAAACTCGCAGGGCTGCTCGCCTTCGCCTTCGCGCTGGCGTGCGCGATTGTTCTAACGCAGTATTACGGCTCGCGGGAGCCTGCGCCCGCGCCGCCGCCGCCGCCAAGCATACCCGCGCTCCCCGTCGCCGTGTCGGACGCCACGACGGCGGGCGCAAGCGTCCCCGTCACTTTCAAGACGCAGCTCGTCGCGCTCGATTTCGCGAGCCGCAAGGCGCACTTGACGCTCGACCTTGAGCGCGACCCCGCGCGCGCCGCGCCCGAACGAGTCTGGGTGTGGGCCTACTTCTTCACTTCGGAAGCGAGCGGGCGCTACTGCGCGGGCGAGCCTGTCGAGGTGAGCAAGCCGTTCGCCGCGGGCAACCGTGCGAGCGTCAACGTCGAGATCAAAGTCGCGGACTGCCCCGCGCCGCGCAACGCTTCGTCAACCTTCTACGCGCGCGTCAACGTCTCAAGCGAGTCGTCCTTCGCCGCGAGACTCACAGAGCAGCGCATCAGCTACGACATCACGCAGGCGTCGCCCGTCACCATCGAGGGCGCGCAGCCGAAGAAACGCTAAGACGGCAGGCGCGGCTTCTAGGCGGAAACCCGACCGTAAGGGAGGGTGTTAGTGCTGCATCTTGAGACACCCTCCCTTACGGTCGGGTTTCCGCCTCGTTATAAAATAGACGGCAAGTCCGCGCCGCCGCTTTCGTTCAGACGATGATAGCGGCCCGCAGCGGCCTCGACATTTTCCGACGGAGGAAAAACATGAGTCACGAAGCACAACGGACGACGTGGGGCTGGTTGAAGAGTTCCGCATCTGCCGGCCCGGCGAAAAGTCGTCTTCTCTCCCTGTTGGTTCTCGTAGCACTGCTCGCGGCTTCCTGCGGGGGAGGAAGCAAATCCAATCAAACGCAGACTGGCGAACTAGGCAGACGGCCCGCGCAGCCCTCTAATGCCACCGCCAACATGAGCGGCACTCTCGCGAAACAAGAGTCGTACGAAGGCGAGGCCGGCGGCGCGGAAGCATACGCGAAGATTGACGAGAACCCTTTCCTCGAAGCCGCGCGCGCGCCGCTCTCGACCTTCTCGATTGACGTGGACACGGCCTCGTACAGCAACACGCGCCGCTTCCTCACGGAAGGCCGTCTGCCGCCGAAGGACGCCGTGCGGATAGAGGAGCTGGTCAACTATTTCTCATACGACTATCCGCAGCCCGCGGGGAGCGCGCCGTTCTCCGTCACTACGGAGGTCGCCGAATGCCCCTGGAACGCGAAGCACAAGCTCGTCCACATCGGCCTTCAAGGCAAGCGCGTCTCGAACGAGGACATGCCGCCCGCGAACCTCGTCTTCCTGCTCGACGTGTCCGGCTCGATGAACGCGCCGGACAAGCTGCCGCTCGTTAAGTCGGCCCTGCGAATGCTCACCGGACAGCTCGGTGCGCGCGACCGCGTCGCCATCGTCGTCTACGCAGGCTCAAGCGGGCTGGTGCTGGACTCGACGCCGGGCGACCGCAAGGGCGAGATCGTCGGCGCGCTCGAACGCTTGCAGGCGGGCGGCTCGACCAACGGCGGCGACGGCATCCAGCTCGCCTACCGCGTCGCGCAGGACAACTTCATACAGGGCGGCACGAACCGCGTCATCCTCGCAACGGACGGCGACTTCAACGTCGGCGTGACGGGCGACGACGCGCTCGTCCGCCTCATCGAGGAGAAGCGGCGGGGCGGCGTGTTCCTCTCCGTGTTCGGCTTCGGCACGGGCAACCTCAACGACTCGATGATGGAGAAGCTGGCCGACAAGGGCAACGGCAACTACGCATACATTGACGGCGATGCGGAGGCGCGCAAGGCTCTCGGCGAGCAGGTCGGCGGCACGCTCGTGACCATCGCCAAGGACGTGAAGATACAGGTCGAGTTCAACCCGCGCCTCGTCGCGGGCTACAGGCTCATCGGCTACGAGAACCGTCTGCTCGCCGACCGAGATTTTAATGACGACACGAAGGACGCGGGCGAGATCGGCGCGGGCCACACCGTCACCGCGCTCTACGAGATAGTCCCCGCGGGGCAGAAGGTCGAGAACCCCGGCATTGACGAGTTGAAGTACGCGCAGACGCCGCAGGCGACGGAGGGC
>DASQLL010000474.1:0-3539 GCA_035630035.1 Pyrinomonadaceae bacterium
GTGCTCATGCGCGAGGCCGCGCCCGAACGCCTGACGCCGAACATACGACCGCTCGGCCAGCTCGAAGACAGCTTCATCATCGCGACCGACGCCGAGGGGCTTCTGCTCATTGACCAGCACGTCGCGCACGAGCGCATACTCTTCGACAAGTACAACCGGCTGGAAGCCGCGCGCGCGCCTGAGTCGCAGCAACTTCTCGTCCCCGAAACCTTCGACCTCACACCGGCGCAGGCCGCCGCCTTCGACGAGGTCTCCACGGAGCTTGAGCGTTACGGCTTCGGCCTGATGCGTCTGTCGGGGCGGACGGTGGCCGTGCGCGCCGTGCCCGCGGACTTGCCCGCGTCGGAGGCGCGCAACCTTCTCGCGGAAATCCTTGAGACCGTTGACTCGGAAAAGCGCGGTCGCGCCCGCGCCAACCTTCGCGAAGAGATAGCCGCCTCGCTCGCCTGCCGCGCGGCGATCAAAATCAACACGCCGCTCACCGAAGAGAAGATGCGCTGGCTCATAGACCGACTGCTCCTGACCTCCTCGCCCACGACCTGCCCGCACGGTCGCCCCATCATCCTACGGCTGACAAAGAGAGACATCGAACGCGGTTTCCATCGACCGTAAATGACGGAGGCAATAGCTGGGAGCGCGGGCATCCCTGCCCGCCTAAGCGTGCTATTGCACGCTTCAAATCTTTCACTACCGTGCAAGATTGAGCATGAAGGAAGCGTTGTTCGCGCTGGCGCGCTCAAGGCGGGCAGGGATGCCCGCGCTCCCGGCGAAGTGCTGAGTGATTTCTGTTGACACTCTCATCACCCCGGCATACTCTTACGCCGCTCGCAAAGATTTCCCATTCACAGAAAACAAACCTTCAGCCTTGCTCTCGAATTGAACCTTCAAGCGGTCGCTCTTTAAGCCCCGGCTCTCACGCCTCGAAGCGTTGAACGGCATCCGTGGGTGCCGCAAGCCAACGAAGGAGATCGAAATGAGTCAAAGGACTGTGCTGCGCCTCGCTGTGGTTTCGGCGTTCTTCGCCTTCGGACTCGCCTGCCTGTTCGCTTCGCCCAATCAGTCGAGCAGCACGCAGGCCGCCTCTCCAGTCGCTTCACGCGCCGCCTCACAAACCGCGTCGCAGTGCGCGCAGCTCCCTCTGCCGAGCGCGGTGGGCGTCGTCGAGTTCGAGCGCAGGCTGATCGAGTTCCTCAAAGGTCGTTGCTATCAAAAGTGGACTGCCGACCGCGAGATTCGCGACACAGGCCCGTTCGTCGGGGGCGTCTACTACGGCACGCACCCTGCGGTGCGAGTCTTCTACTCGTCGGGGATGTGGGACTGGATGAAAAAGCGCGAGCAGCGCGGCTTCACGGGCGATGCGCCGGACGGCGCGGTCGTCATCAAGGAGCAGTTCACGCCGCCCGCAAGCCCCGACACGCCGCTCACGGGCTGGTCAATCATGGTGCGCGACGAGAAAGGCTCTTGGGACGGATGGTACTGGTCGGGCCACGCGGTTGACCCGAAGTACGACTCGCAGATGGTGAAGTTCGACCCCTTGAAGATTGATTACAAGGGGCAGGGCTTCGGCACGTACTGCATACGCTGCCACGCCTCCGCAGTGAAGCAGTCCTCTACGTTCTCGACCGTCCGCAACGTCGAGGACGACCCGATCTCTTACGTGGTCTTAGTCCCGACCTTTCTGCCGCCGACGCCGACCACTAGGCTCACGCAACCTCTATCGCCCACCGCGCAGCCCGCGCACGCGGTTGGAGCGGAGACGGTGCGCTCGCCGCACGACGACGCACGCCCCGTCGCGCTCGCCGCGAACTCCGTCACGCCGCCCGCGGGCGTGCCGACGCCTGTGCCTTTCCCCTCGGAGAACTTCGACCACGTCTACTCCGGTCAGAAGGGGCCGCCGCAGTTCGTCACCTCCGACCAGTGCATCGGATGCCACACGGCGAGCGACATCAACATGAGTGCGACCTTCAAAAATCCGCCCGTCAACATCTCGCCCTACACCGAGTGGCGCGCTTCGATGATGGGCCTCGCGGGACGCGACCCGATTTTTCACGCGCAGGTCGAGTCGGAGCGCGCGCAGTTCGCAAACTCGCCGCTCGGAAACAAAGACGACTTTCTGGACACCAAGTGCTTCCACTGTCACGGCGTCATGGGGCAGCGACAGCTCGTCATAGACAATCTCGCGCCGGGACAGCCCGTGCCGCCGGGCGGCGGGATGTCGCCGCCCTTCAAGCACGAATACGTCTACGCGATGCCGGGCACGCGGGAAGAGAAGTACGGCGCGCTCGCGCGCGACGGAATCTCCTGCGCCGTCTGTCATCAGATGGCCGACTCGAACCCTAAGCTCGGCACGGAGGCGAGCTACACTGGCAACTTCAGCATGGACAAGCCCGGCACGATGAACGGCCCTTACAAGGACGTGCAGCCCTTGCCTATGAAGCATTCCTTAGGCGTCACGCCCGAGCACGCGCCGCAGATAACTTCGTCCGCCTTGTGCGGCACTTGCCACACGGTCGTCGTGCCCGTGTTTGATAAGGACGGCAGACAGCTCAAGGACGACAAGACGGGCAAGCCTCTGGAATTTCACGAGCAGACGACCTACCTCGAATGGCTCGACAGCGACTACCAGAACGAGCCGGAGCTATCGAAGCGGCCCGTGAAGATCGCCGACGTGCAGACCTGTCAGGACTGCCACATGCCGAAGACTTACGCGTCCTTTCGCGTCAAGACGCGCATCGCGAACATAGAGGACAACACCTACCCGTTCGTTGACTTCCGTCTGCCCGATAAGGATTTAAGGCTCAAGGTGCGCGACGATTACTCGCGTCACACTTTGGTTGCGCTCAACGTCTTCGCCAACCAGATGTTCCAGCAGTTCAGCGGCACGCTCGGAATCGCGACGGGCGATTACATGTACCCATCTTCGGCGAGCGGCGCGACGCCCGTGCCCGGCCTCGTCACGACGCAGAACTCTATGCTTGAGCTGGCCGAGCAGACAGTCAACATTGATGTCGTCTCGATAAGTCGCACGCCGGACGCGCTCGAAGTCGCGGTCAAGGTCACGAACCTCGCGGGCCACAGTTTTCCGAGCGGCGTCGAGTTCCGGCGCGGCTTCCTCGAATTCGTCGTGCTCGACGCGCAGGGGCGTCCCCTCTGGGCTTCGGGGCGGACGAACGCGAAGGGAGAGATCGTTGACGGCATGACCGAGCGCGTGCTGCCTACGGAGTTCTTCGACATGGCGTGCAAAGACCCGCGCCTTCCGCCCGCTTCGTGCAAGCAGGAATGCGAGCGCAGGTTCGACCCCGCGCGCTGCGTCGAGCAGGTGCAGCCGCACTTTTTCGGCACGCGGTATCCGATCACGCGAGGCGACGAGGTGCAGATTTACGAGGAGCTTGTGAAAGACAACGATGGCCTTCTCACCAACAGCTTCGTGCGCCTGTTCGAGCACGTCAAAGACAACCGCCTCCTGCCCAGAGGCTGGAGGCCCGACGCCGCGTTCGCGGAGTTCACAGGGCCTTTCGGTCGCGCGACGGAAGACCCCG
>DASQLL010000475.1:0-18179 GCA_035630035.1 Pyrinomonadaceae bacterium
CGGTCAGGCCGGGATCACACCAACCAAAAGCACTAACAGGGAGAATGCGACATGTTTAGACAGGGAAAGAATACGAAGGATCAGACGCACACCACGGACGACACGGCTGACCACACCCCGCAGTCCTCCTCCTCCTCATACGGCAACACGCCCCCCGCCTCGCCCGCGTCGGGCGCGACGCCGACCGAAGCCTACCAGCAGCAGGTCTACACGCAGACGACCTCGCGCGCCGTCACCGAGAGCGAGTCGCTCGCGCGCGACATCAAAGAAGGGACGCTAACGGGCTTCGTCGGCAACGGAACAACGCTGACGGGCGAGGCCAGCTTCAAGGGCATGCTCCGCGTTGACGGCGGACTGTCGGGCACCGTCCGCTCCTCCGACGGCACGCTCATCGTCTCTACGAACGGGCGCGTTGACGCGAACGTAGAGGTCGCGGTGGCGACGATCTACGGGACGGTCAACGGCGACATCACCGCCTCGAAGCGCATCGAGATGGGCCGCGTCGCCAAAGTGACGGGCAACATACAGACGCCCGCGCTCGTCATCGAGAACGGAGCGATCTTCGAGGGCAGTTGCCGCATGGTGGAGATCAAGGAGCAGTCCGAGAAGTCGCCGGACGCCGACAAGAAGGCGGACACCGCCGCTTCGTCAGCGTCGTCAACGTCGTCAACAGCATCAACGTCGTCAACGTCACCCTCTTCCTCTTCTTCCTACGCCAGCCGCGCCTCCGCCTCCGGCGGCTCGTCCAAGACGGATAAGACGGACGCGACCGACTCCTCGACGAGTAGCACGACAGGCACAACGGGCACGACAGGCACGACGGGCGCAGTCTAGCTCAAGTCCTTCGCGCATTCGACACGTGAGCAAAAGCCTCGCGCGCCGTGAACGCTCACGGCGCGCGAGGCTTTCATCTTTCGTGGGGCGTGCGCGCTTACTCGGCAGCGAATTATTTATCGCGCCGCTCGCCCGCGCCGCCTTTGTCCGGCGGAACGTAGATGAAGCTGACGCCGCTCGCGCTCTGGCAAGGCGCGAGCGTGACCGACACGTCGCTGCGCTCGCTCTCGCGGCGCAAGAGCGCGCGCCCTTCGTCGCTGAAGAAGAGCGGCTGTTGCTGCTCCGGCGCGGCTTGCTGCGCTACGGGGGGCGCGACGAGCTTGTAGCGACCGGGCGCGATTCGGTCGAAAGAGAAGTCGCCGCCCGAAGATTTGTCGCGCACGATTTCCGCCTCGGCATAGCGCAGAAGATCGTCGGCGCGCTCGCGCTCAAGCGGCACCAGATAGACGCGCGTCGGAGCTTCGGGGCAGTAGTCGCACGCGGGGAACGTGACGCGTCCTTTGAGCGAGGCCGCGCCGTAGCTGGCCGTCAGGACGACGCCCGAAGCGTCCTCGCCCTGCCGCAAGTTGACGGTCGCGCCCGCCGTCGTCGTGGCCGCAGTCCTGCCCGTCGTCGTTTTGCCCGCCGCGACCGCGCCTGTGCGGACGCTCGTCACGAAGTAGCCTTCGCCGAGTCGCACGTCGAGACGGTACGCGCCCGCGCCGAGGCCGCGCAGCGCAAAGTCGCCCTTATCGTCGGGCGAGGTTTCGAGCATCGAAGGCTCGTTGGCGGTGCGCGTCCCGCCGACGCGGCGCGCGAGGACTAACGAGTCGCCGTAAAGCTCTTCAGCCGAGCCGGCGCACTCCGTTTTGGCTTCGACGGATGCGGGTTTCGAGTCAGCCGCCAGAGTCTTCGAGTCGGTCGTAGAAGTTTTCACTTCCGGCGTCGCCGGTTTCTCGAAGACGAGGCGGCCAGAGATCGAGCCGACGGGCAGGAACGTGAGCTTCAAGCCGGTCACGTCCGCGCCCTTGATCTGCACGCGGCGCGAAGCGACGGCAAGTTTGCGCCACCCTTCCGACGCGTACCGCTCGGCCACTAGGTCGTACTCGCCGTCGGTCAAACTGTCGAAGGCGAAGCCCTCGACGCCCGCGCGACCGTGGAAGAAGGCTTGGCCCTGATACTCGGTCGTCGAGGCCGAGATGAGCGCGATCATCGTCGCCTGCTCGGCGTGCGCCGCGTCCATGACTCCGGCGACCGTGCCGCTTATCGCGTAGCCGCGCTCGCCGCGCAGGCGTATGTCAACGTCGGACACCTCCTCGCCCGCGCGCAGCGTGACTTCGGCGGCGGCGTCGCGCGTCGTCGAAGGGTAGAAGGTCGGAGCCTCCTCGCTGTGCGCCACGCCCGGCCCCCAGTCCTGCGAGAAGCGCCCAGCCGCCGAGACGACGTAGACGCCGGGCAGCAGTCCGTAGTTGCGATAGACGCCTCGGTCGTCCGTCATGCGTTCGAGCGAGCGCATGAAGCGGTTCACTTCCTGCACGGGCTTATTGTCGGGCGTGCGGACGCGAACCATGTTGACGCGCACGCCCATCGCAGGCTCGCCCTTCGCGTCCATGACGCGCCCCGTGATTACGCCGCCGCGCGCGAGTGTGACGGTCACGTGGTCGCCCGCGCGTTGGAAGCGTCGCACGCCGCGCTCGTATTCGAGGTACGACGTGTCGAAGAAACCGGGCGCGTATGCGTTGACGAGGTAGGGCGCGCGTTCGAGGTTCTCTATCTTGAACGTGCCGTCGGCCTTCGTGATGGCCGCGCCGCCCGCGCGGTTCGACTGCGCGTAGACGCGCACGCCCGCGAGAGGCTGCCCGTCCTCGCTCACGACGCGCCCCGTGATAAAGCCTTTGGGCCGCGCCTTCTCCGGCGTCGGCGCGGCCTGCGCGTCCTGCGCCCGCGCCGGAGTGGCGAACGAGAGCGAGAGAAGTAGAAGCAGCGCGACGCGTGAGAACGTGAGTGGCAACCTTTCGAGTAATAGAAGTTTTATAGAAGATTTCAGTTGCGTGTACGGCGAGTTGAGTTCACCGCAGAGGCGCAGAGGACGCGGAGGGGGCGCAGAGTATTGCTCCACTCTCTGCGCCCCCTCCGCGTCCTCTGCGCCTCTGCGGTGAGTTGTTCCCACGCCACACTCAAGTGAAGGCTCATTCAAGGCTACGTAAGGCGGCGGAAGCATGAGGGTACTGCTCAACGGTCAGTTCTCCTTCGTCTTCGGCGTCATCTCGTAGACGAGCGTCGCTTTGACCTCGCCGCCTTCGGGCACGCTGACCATCAGCTTAGCGAGCGGCGAGCGGTTCGTGGCGCGCTCCGACCAGTCGGCGAGCGACAGTTCGTACTCGCCCGCGCTCAGATTCTCAATCGTGAAGCGACCGAGCGAGTCGAGCAAGGCAGGCTCGCTGGCGACGAGGCCGCCGGGCCTGAGCGCCTGCACGGCTAAGGTCACGCCCGCGGGGCGCGCGCCGCCGCGAAACTCGACCTGCCCGCGCACGACCGACGACCCGAAGGCGTATGCGACGCGGACGTTCTTCACCTCCTCGCCCCCGCGCACTTCGAGGCCGCCTGTCTGCTCGACGCCGTCGCGCTTGACGTAGAGCAGCGTGAAGCCCTTCGGTCGCGGCCACTCGGCAAAATCGAACATCACCTTGCCCGGCCTGAGGCCGTCTATTTGGAAACTTCCGTCCGTGGCGATGTTGAATCGGATGTAGTTCGGCACGGAGACGGCGGACATGCCCGTGTTCACCCACACGCCGAGCTTCAACTCGTTGCGCTTCGCGAGAATCGAAGGGTCGCTCGATCCCTCGATTACGACGACGCCGCTCACGGACGCGCCGCGCCGCATCTTTATCTCAAGACCAGAAACGTCCGCGTCCGCGACGGTGAACATCGTGGCGTCGCTGTAGGTCGTGCCCTGTTTGGCGGAGAACATCTCGCCCATGACGGCCCACGCGCCCCACTCGCCCGGCACGAGGTTGCCTATGCGGAACTCGCCGCGCTCGTCCGTGCGCGCGCCGCCGAACATGTTGCCGGTGAAGCGTCGCTCTCCCGGCGCGATTGAGCTGACGGTTATCTCCGCGCCCGCGACGGGCTTGCCGTCCTCGCCCACGACGCGCCCCGACACCGAGTAGGTTCGCACCATTTTGCCGAGCGTGATGTCTATGTCTTTGGCCTCGCTCGCTATAGTCACTTCAACCGGCTTGGCCTGCGCCTCTTCGGTCGTCGAGGGGTAGAAGGTCTGCGGGTAGAAGCCGGCCTCGCCCATGCCGTTGCCTTGAAAGTTATCCTCCTTCCCGCGCCCCGCGTAGACGAGGTAGCGGCCCGGCGCGACGCCCCACGCGCGGTAGACGCCCCGGTCGTCCGTCGTGGAATGGACGGGGCGCGGCTGACCCTGTTTGCGCTCGTTCTGGTCGGCGGCGATGAGCGTGACGTAGCCTTCGACGACGGGCTTGCCGTCGGGGTCTGTGACGCGGCCCGTGACCGCGCCGCCGCGCAGAAGCGTGAAGTTCAAATCCTTCAGCTCCTCGCCCGGCGCCACGTTGATGAGCTTGCCTGTCATCCAAGGCCCGACGCCTGCTTCGGCGAAGACGTAGCCGGGCGAGACCGTCGTCAGTTGATACTTGCCGGGCGGCACGTTCGACATCCTGAAGCGGCCCGCCTCGTCCGTCGTCACGCGCGCGACAGGCTTCATCTGCGGCTGCCACTCGGCGGGCAACAGTATGACGGCGACCTCCGACGCGGGCCTTCCCTCGTTCGTGACGCGGCCCGAAACGACGGCAGGCTCTTTCGCGTCCGCCGGATTGGTCTGCGTTGTGCCCGACTGCGCCGAGGCGTATGCGTGCGCGGCGAAGAGTATCGAGGCGAGCAGGAGGGCGCGTCGTGCGCGTGTGTGTGTGCGAGAGTTTTTCATCTGTCTGAATGTGGAGCGTCGTGGACGCAAATGATTAGACGCCAGTGGGCGCGCCGGGATTCAAAAAATTTGCGGTCGCTTCGGTATCGCAGGGCGCGCTTCCCCAAGAGGGAGCGACGGGAGACTGCCGGAGAGCCTACAGGCTCGCGCCGGTTGCGCGCAAGAGCGGCGCGTGTCGAAATAAATGTTACGGCCCGGCGCGGGGCGAAGAGGATAAAGGTGCTTTGAGAGCGCGCTCGCTTGAGTTTGCGCGGAGCGGCTGTGTAGAATGAATGTGAACGCACGCGACCGCCTCGGGACTTCCCCCGTCACGGAATTCTTAAACTGATGAAGTTAACTTCCGCAGTAAAAATCCGTCGCCAAAATATCCAGAAGCAAAGGACAAACCGAACAGCATGAGCGCCATCATCGAGAACCCGCCCGTCGAAGGGCGCGAGGTAAACGTCGAAGAGGTCGAGACCGTAACCATACGCTTCGCCGGCGACTCCGGCGACGGCATGCAGCTCACGGGCACGCAGTTTACGAACACCTCCGCCGTCCTCGGAAACGACATCTCCACGCTGCCCGACTTCCCCGCGGAGATACGCGCCCCGGCGGGAAGCCTGCCCGGCGTCTCCGGCTTTCAGCTCAACTTTTCGAGCCGCGACATACGCACGCCCGGCGACCAACCGAGCGTGCTTGTGGCGATGAACCCCGCCGCGCTCAAAGTCAACCTCGCCGACCTCGAAGACGGCGGCACGATCATCATCAACTCCGACGAGTTCAACAAAGAGAATTTGAAGAAGGCGAACTACGCGGTCAACCCGCTCGAAGACGACACGCTCAAGGGCTACCGCGTCCACAAGCTTCCGATAACGACAGTGAACATACGCGCGCTTCAGGAGGCGGGCGTGAAGCTTTCGCGCAAAGAGATGGATCGCTGCAAGAACTTCTTCGCGCTCGGCATACTCTACTGGCTCTACGACCGCCCGATGGAGCCTACGCGCGAATGGATAAACGCCAAGTTCAAGAAGAACCCCGAGCTTGTCAAAGCCAACGAGGTCGCCTTAAAGACCGGCTACTTCTTCGCCGACACGACCGAGGTTTTCACAACTCACTACACGGTCAAGAAGGCCGTCATCGCGCCGGGCAAGTATCGCAAGATAACAGGGAACGAAGCGACCGCCATCGGCTTCGTCACCGCCGCGGAGCTTGCGGGCCGCCCGCTCTTCTTCGGCTCGTATCCGATAACGCCAGCTTCGGACATCCTGCACGAGCTTTCGCGCCACAAGAATTTCGGCGTCAAGACCTTTCAGGCCGAGGACGAGATAGCTGCGGTCTGCGCTGCCATCGGCGCGTCTTTCACAGGCAACGTCGGCGTGACGGGGACTAGCGGGCCGGGCGTTGCGCTCAAACAGGAAGCCATCGGACTCGCCGTTATGACGGAGCTTCCGCTCGTCATCATCAACGTGCAGCGAGGCGGGCCTTCGACGGGACTTCCGACGAAGACCGAGCAGGCAGACCTGTTCCAAGCCGTGTGGGGACGCAACGGCGAGTGCCCTGCAATCGTCGTCGCGCCCTCGACGCCCTCCGACTGTTTCGCGATGGCGATTGAAGCGGTGCGCCTCGCATACAGATACATGACGCCGGTCTTTTATCTCTCGGACGGCTACCTCGCGAACGGCGCGGAGCCGTGGCTCGTCCCCGAAATCGGCGACCTGCCGAAGATCGAAGTGAAGTTCGCCACGGAGCCTGAAGGCTTCATGCCCTACGCGCGCGACGAGGAGACTCTGGCGCGACCCTACGCCTTGCCCGGCACGCCCGGACTTGAGCACCGCATCGGCGGCATAGAGAAGCAGCACCTTACGGGCAACGTCAACTACGACCCCGAAAATCACCACTTCATGGTTCTGATGCGTCAGGCCAAAGTTGACCGCGCCGCGCAGGACATCCCCGACGTAGAGGTCTTCGGCGAGAAGACGGGCAAGGTTCTCGTCCTCGGTTGGGGTTCTACATACGGCTCTATAACGTCCGCCGTCGAGAAGCTTCAAGCCGAAGGCAAGTCCGTCTCGTCGGCGCACCTTCGACACCTCAACCCGTTCCCGTCGAATCTGGGCGAGGTGCTTCGCGGCTTCGAGACGGTCATCGTTCCTGAGATGAACCTCGGCCAGCTCTGCACGATGGTGCGCGCGAAGTATCTCGTGGGCGCCGTCGCCTTCTCGAAGGTCAAGGGCCGCCCCTTCCAGATTCGCGAGATCGTGAAGAAGGTCGAAGAGTATTTGTAGGAAGCGGCGACGATGAAAGCTGAGACGCCTACGGTCGAACAAACTCCCGTCCGCGAGCTTTACGCGGAGGGCCTTCGCTATCTCATGGGACAGGGAAGTCTCAACAACACGCTCGCGCAACTGTGCGACGACCTTGAGCGGCACGGCATTGACTACATGATCATCGGCGCGGTCGCTCTGATGGCTCACGGCTACCCGCGTTTCACGGAGGACATTGACCTTGTGCTTACGAGCGAGGGGCTGGACACTTTTCATCGCGAGCTTGTCGGCCTCGGCTACCTGCCCGCGTTCGAGGGCGCGCGAAAACGGCTGCGCGCGACGCACGGCGGCACGCCAGTCGAGGTGATCGTCGCGGGCGATTATCCGGGCGACGGAAAACCCAAGCCCGTGAGCTTCCCCGAACCCGCGACGGCCTCAATAGAGATTGACGGCGTGCGCGTCGTGACGCTCGGAAAACTGATCGAGCTGAAGCTCGCCTCCGGCATGACCGCGCCCGACCGCCTCAAGGATTTGGCGGACGTGCAGGAGCTTATAAAGACGCGCGATCTGGCCGCCGACTTCGCCGAAGAGTTGAACCCTTACGTGCGCGAGCAGTATATGCGCCTGTGGACGGCAGTCGAGCGGGGTAAACAGAACCGCGACGCAGGAAATTGATTGACTGTTATTAACGGAATCATTCGAGAGGAATCAAAGATGAGCGCAAACGGAAACGGAACGAACGGCAACAAGACGGACGCTGCATTGACGGACGAGAGCGCGGCGGCTGGCGTCGGCGGAAACGTCAGCGGCGGTGGCCCTTCGCCTGAGAGCGAGCCGGGGTCGGTCACGGCTGGCAAGCCCGCGCCTCCGCCGGGCAAGCTAACCAAAGCCGACTTCACTTCGGATCAAGAGGTGCGCTGGTGTCCGGGCTGCGGCGACTACGCCATCCTCAACAACGTGCAGAAGGTTATGCCTGAGCTTGGCATCCCGCGCGAAAAGATCGTGTTCGTCAGTGGCATCGGCTGCTCCTCGCGCTTTCCCTACTACATGAACACATACGGCTTCCACTCGATCCACGGTCGCGCGCCCGCAATCGCCACCGGCATCAAGGCGTCGAACCCGGAGCTTTCCGTGTGGGTCATCACGGGCGACGGCGACGCGCTCAGTATCGGCGGCAACCACTTCATGCACGCCATACGCCGCAACCTCGATCTGAACTACATACTCTTCAACAACCGCATCTACGGATTGACGAAGGGGCAATACTCGCCTACATCCGAGTTCGGCAAGAAGACCAAATCAACGCCGATGGGCGTGATTGACTATCCGATCAACCCGCTCTCGCTCGCCATAGCTTCGGAGGCGACGTTCGTCGCGCGCTCGATTGACATTGATGTCAAACACCTCGGCTCGATGGTGGGCGCCGCCGCGCATCACAAGGGCATCTCGTTCGTCGAGGTCTACCAGAACTGCAACATCTTCAACGACGGCGCGTTCGATAGTTTCGCCGAGCGAACCGCCCGGCCCGAAAGCGTGCTTTACCTTGAGCACGGGCGTCCGATGGTCTTCGGCAAGAACCGCGACAAAGGCATACGCATGAACGGCACGCTGCCGGAAGTGATTCAGTTGAATTCGGAGACGGGCCTTACCGAGGACGACTGCCTCGTCCACGACGTGCACGAGAAAGACCCCTCGGTCGCCTTCATGCTCGCGCGCATGGAGTTCCCAGACTTCCCACAGCCCGTCGGCATCTTCCGCGACGTGCAGCGCGAGACCTACGAAGACCTCATGGCGCAACAGATCGAAGACGCCGTCACGCGACAGGGCCGCGGCCAGTTGGAAAAGCTCATCCACAGCGGCGACATGTGGGTCGTGGACTGAAAGGACGGAGGGGCGTAAACTGTCGGCGAGCGTTAAGTCATGAGCAACCAGCCACCCGAAGGGAACGAGAACTTACTTAACTTCATTGCCACAACGGTCGAGACGATGCGCGACCAGATGGCAACTAAGGAAGACCTCGCGCGTATGGCGACCAAAGAGGATTTGGGCGCTTTAAGCGGTCAAGTCAACTCTTTGCGCGATCAGGTTGATTACATCGGCGGACAACTTGAAACCATGCGCGACCAGATGGCGACCAAAAGCGACATCGCGCGGCTTGAGGACAGGATTGAAGTCGAGACCACAGCCGTTCGCGGCGACATCGAGCAGGTTCATTTGCGGCTCGACAGCATCGAGCGCGCGATATCGTCGCGGCTCGATCACGTCGAGGCCGAGATGAGCCGCCTGCGAAGCGTCGTCTACCTGCTCGTCAAGGACAGGCCCGACATGCTGCGCCTGCTCGGACAGACGCCGCCGACGGGCACGTGACCAAACTTAAAATATTTCCGTCATGCTCGCGCCGCGCTCGATCAGGGCGCGGCGTTGTAGCATGAGGCGCTTCAGATCGAAACGTCGAGGTTGATTCATGTGCCTTTTACATCACGTCGGGGGCGCTTTTACTCATAGACCCGAAGAGTTGAAAGACCGTCTCAGCCGAAAGGCTTCCGACCTCGTCAAAAAATCTTTCGAGGACGTAGACCCCGCGCGTCTGGTTGATTACCACACGCACGTCGCGGGCACGGGCGCGGGCGGCACGGGCAACCTCGTCAACCCGAAGATGCGCTCTTGGAAGCATCCCTTTCATCGTCTCAAGTTCGCCGTCTACTTAAGCGCCGCGGGCGTCGAAGACTTGGAGCATGCCGACGCGGAGGCCGCAACGCGGCTCACACGTCTCGTCGAGAACATCGAGCATCACGGCAAATATCGCCTGCTCGCATTCGACAAGAACTACAGCCGCGACGGCGCGGCGAACCTCGCGAAGACCGAGTTCTACGTCTCGAACGAGTACGTCTTCGCGCTCGCCGACCAGCATCCCGAACTCTTCGAGCCGGTCATCTCCGTGAACCCTTACCGCGCGGACGCAGTGGAAGAGCTGGAGAAGTGGGCCGCGCGCGGCGCGCGTTGCGTCAAGTGGCTGCCGAACGCGATGGGCATTGACCCTTCGGACGAAAAATGCGATCCGTTCTACGAGAAGATGAAGCAGCTCGGTCTCGTGCTGCTCAGCCACGGCGGAGAGGAGAAGGCGGTCGAGGCCGAAGAGGATCAACGTCTGGGAAACCCTCTGTTGCTTCGCCGCCCGCTCTCGCGCGGCGTCAAAACAATCGTCGCGCACTGCGCCGGGTTGGGCGAGAACGAAGACCTCGACGACCCCGCGCGCAAGCGCACGCACAACTTTCAACTATTCATGCGCCTCGTGGACGACAAGCGATACGACGGCCTCGTCTTCGGCGACATCTCCGCGATGACGCAGTTCAACCGCATAGGCCACCCGCTCTCGACCGTCATCGAGCGCGAGGATTTGCACGCGCGTTTAGTCAACGGCAGCGACTACCCCCTGCCCGCGATCAACGTGCTCATACGCACGAAGCCGCTCGCGAAGGCGGGCTACATAGGCGACGACGAGCGCGAACCCCTGCGCGAGATTTACGGCTTCAACCCTCTGCTCTTCGACTTCGTGCTCAAACGCCGCCTCAGACTTCCCGGCACGGATAGGCGTCTGCCCGCCGGCGTTTTCATGTCCAACCCGGCGCTCTGAGGGTTTGCGAGGGATGGAATCAGGCGGAAACGCGACCGTAAGGGAGCGTGCCTAGTCGCAAATACACGCTCCCTTACGGTCGCGTTTCCGCCGACTTCGTAGCCATAGGAGAAATTATGACGAAACAGATTGCGCTTGAGCAGTTCACGAAAGAGCTTTTCGAGTGTCTGGACGAGACGTTCGAGCAGCATCACGGCGTGTACCTCGATAAAGGCACGTCGCTGTTTGAAACGCTGGAGACCGTCTCAGCCGAACAGGCCTCGCGCGCCGTCGCCGAGTCGTGCCCGACGATTGCCGCGCAGGTCGAGCACGTCCGCTTCTTCCTCGATGTTCTGGAAGAGGCGATGCGGACTGAAGCGGTGACGAAGGTTGACTGGCGCGAGATTTGGCAGACCGTGCGCGCTGTGACGCCGGAAGAGTGGAACGCGCAGAAGCGTAGGCTCAGGGAGAGCTACGAGCGAGTTATGGCTACGATAAAAACTTACGACAGGTGGGAAAGCGAGTACGGCGTCGCGGGCGCGCTCGCGGTTCTGACGCACACGGCTTACCACTTGGGCGGAATCCGTCAGGCGTTGTGCGCGATTAAATCCTCAGGGAAATAAGAAAAAAACGCCGTCACGAACTCGTCATCGCGTTGCAACATTACTGCAACCAAAGGCGTGCGGGGCGGAGTTATTATGATTTCACTTTACGGGCGTTCCTTCTGAGAACGAGTGAAACTTTGGGGCAGGCCACGCAAGTGGCCTTAGGTGCCGAGCCTTGGGGGGGTTCGGCACCTTTCTTTTTTTTGAGAGGCTAGGGGCTAGAGACTAGAGGCTAGTTGAAGACGGTTGCTCTTCAACTAGCCTCTAGTCTCTAGCCCCTAGCCTCTCTTCTTCGCTTTTTGCCTTGCCTTGAAAATCTTCTCGCCGCCCGACTCGCCGATCTTCTTGTTTGTCGGAATGGCGGCGGGAACTGAAGGCGAAACGTCGCGAGGGCTTTCGCCGCTGCCGCCTGCCTGCGACGATGCGTCGGCAAAGAATTTATTCGATGCCTTGCGTCGGCGACCGCTGAGCGCGGGCGTCTGCTCTTTGGCTTCGACCGCATTGTTCTTCCCGCTTCTCTCGTCGCCCATCTGCTGCCCCCGCCGCCGCGCCGGTAGTCCCGCCTTGCTCTGCGCTTTTTTGCTCGTCGCCATTTTTTATCCCACCTATATTTAAGTCAGAAGTCAGAACGCTGAACGCTGAATTAGAAATTGCTCGTATTCAGTTCAGCGTTCAGCGTTCTGACTTCTGACTTGCTTCATTGACCACTTGAGCGCGGGCGGCGTCACAAGCGTCGTGACGACGACCATGATGACGACCGCGCCGAACACGCCCGCGTCCACGACCGGGCGGCCCGCGCCGTCGGCGGTCGGCAAGATGAGAGTCGCGCCGATGCCCGCGAAGATCAATCCGACCTCGCCGCGCGGAATCATACCCAGCCCGACCGCCGTGCGGCTGACGCCGCGCGCGACCACGCCGAGCGAGCAAGCCTGCTTGCCGATGATTGCGACAAGCGTGAGCGCGGCTGCGAACCCGATGACCTCCGTGCGTGCGAACGCGCGCAGGTCAACCTTGAGGCCCATCAGCACGAAGAAGACGGGCACGAGCAGCGCGCTCACGGGCGCGAGCAGTTCCGTCAGAGTCCGCTCGCCGCGCTCCGCGAACGACTCGAAGTGAACCTCATCTAAGACAAGCCCCGCGGCGAACGCGCCGACGATGGGCGCAAGCCCCAACTTCGCCGCCGCCCACGCGAGCAGAAAGCAGAACGAGACCGCGAACGCCACCAGCACGCCGCGCCCTTCGAGTCGCGCCGCCCCGCGCGATATGCGCGGCACGACGTACTGGCCTATGAGGAGCGCGCCGACGAGGAACGCGATTGATTTCAGCGCGATGATTCCGACGCTTGCGAGCGCGAGCGCCTCGCCCGCCGACGCCGCGCGGATCACGCCCGCGATTACTGCCAAGACGAGCAGCCCCAGAACGTCGTCAATCACCGCCGCGCCGAGGATGATGCTCGCCTCGCGCGTCTGAAGCTTTCCGATGTCGCGCAGCACGCGCGCCGTTATCCCCACGGAAGTCGCGCACAGCGTCGCGCCGATAAAGAGGTGCGTTAGCGCAGGCTCGTTCGGCAGGAAGAGCGCGGCCACGCCCCAGCCCAAAAGGAACGGCGCGACGACGCCGAGCAGCGCCACGAGAAGCGAAGACCAACCGACCGACATCATCTCGCCGACGTTCGACTCAAGGCCAACCTCGAAGAGAAGGATGATGACGCCTATCTCCGCGAGCGCGGCGACGACCGCGTCAGTCCTCAACTGCTCGACCCAACCGACGCCGAAGAGCGCGAGCGCGCCGACGATGATGCCGCCCATCAGCTCACCCAGCACGGCGGGCTGGTCGAGCTTCGCGAACAACTCGCCGCCGAGCTTCGCGATCAGAAGCATCACGGCGATTGAGAGAAGCACGAACGGGTCGAGGCCGTGCGCGGGACTCACATCAGGCGACGAAGCTCGCGCCGCCGTGCCGCCCAGCATCAGGACGAACAGCACGGCGAGCGCGGGCAGCACTACGGCTTTAGTGACGCGCGTGCGTCTCAGCATCATCGAATCTTTTCGCGGAACGCCTTGTCACGCAGTTTGCCGCGCGCGGATTTAAAAATCAACTCGCCTTTCGGAGAACGCGCTCTCATGTCAGCTCCGTGAGGGGCGGAATATCAGTAGCCCACGGCGCGAGCCGTGGGAATAATGCGTAGACGAAACGTCGAAGCCCCGTAGGGGCGGAAGATATTCGAGCCAGCATCACTCTCAAGCTCGATTTTCTTTCGCCCCTACGGGGCTTTGCTTTCTATCTCAAACGCATCCCCACGGCTCGCGCCGTGGGCTACTGATATTCCGCCGCCTACGGCGGCTGTTCGCTTCTGCCTTTTGTCCCTTTCCTCTCGCGCTTGCTCAGAACACGACCTTGACGGCGAGCTGCACGATGCGCGGGTCGCCGACGCCCTGACGGAGGAAGCCGTCGAAGTTGAAGAGCGGCGAGCCGATGGTCGGGTCAATGTTGTTGTTGGTGTTGAAGGTATTGAACATCTCGACGATGGGGATGAGCGAGAGCCGCTCGCCTAATTTGAACGGTCGCTGCAAGCGCCAGTCGAACGAGAAGAACTCGTTGTTCTTACGGATCGTGTTGCGCGGGAAGCAGCGGCTGGCGCATCCCGGCGATTTCGGCTGCGCGGTGCGCGCCTGCAAGCGCGCGTTAAGCTCGAAGCCCGCCGGAATCTCGACGTTCGTGTACGCGTTGAAGCGATGGCGTATGTCTCGGTCGGAGAGCGCGTAGTCCTTCTGTAAATCGAAGAAGTCGAAAGCGCGGTCTGTGAACGGATCGCGCTCGTTCGAGTCGTCGTCCTGATCTTTCGCGAGCGTGTAGTTCATCTCGAACTGGTAGCCGCGGCTGAAACGCTTACGCAAGCCGGCGGTGAACGCGCGGTAGAGCGATTTGCCGTTCGCGCTCGCGACCATCGTCTCGCCGAGGAAAGGCGCGAAGAAGCCCGTGCGCCCGTAGTCCAGAAAGCGCGTCAGATGCACGCCCTTCGCGTGCGTGAAGTCGAGATAGAACGAGAAGTTCTGTGCGATCTCCTGCTCGTAGCCGACGTTCGTTGTGTAGACGCGCGGGTTCGCGTAGTCGCGGCTGAAGACGCGCACGCCAGAAAAACATGGGAAGGGGTTGGTGACGCTGCCGACGGTGCAAGACCCCGCGGTTGGCGTCACAAGCCCCGGCCAAGTCGGAGCGGGGACTCCGAACAGGCGTATGAGGTCTGTGTTGACGAAGATCGTCTGCTGCTGGACGCCGTTCGTTGTGATCGAGCCGACCTGCGTCAGCATGTTCTGCCGCGCGAAGTAGATGCCGTAGCTCGCGCGCAGAACGGACTTGCCGTTGCTCGCGATGTCCCAAGCGAAGCCGACGCGCGGCTGGAACATCTTCTTCTGGTTGTGCAGCGTGCCGTCGGATGGAAAGCGCGGGTCGTTCAGGAAAATCCCGTAGGCCGTCTGCGCGGGCGCGACTTCGGGTTCGGGGAAAATCTGCGCCTCCCAACGCAGGCCGTAGTTGAGCGTAAGGTTCGACCTCGCCTGCCACTTGTCCTGTGCGAACAGAGCGATGTCTTCATTCTTGATCGAAGAAGCGCCGGCTGCGTCCGTCGCAGGCCCGCTCGGCCCCGCGCCCTGCAAGTAGAGCAGGAGCGGGCCGCCCGTCGTAGTCGTCCCCGCGGGACACGTCGCCGGGGCGGTAACGTATGTCCCATCAGAGCAGCCTACGGTCGAGGGGCCGAAGCCGCCTGCCGCGGCGGGCGAGGCGTAGCGCAGGAAGCCCGAAACGCTGTCGAAGATGTAGCGCCCCTCGAAGAACCCTCGGAAGACCTGCGAGTTGACGCTGTGCATCCACTCGCCGCCGAGCTTGACGGTGTGGCTGCCCTTGATGATGGAGAAATTGTCTTTGATTTGCGTGCGCCAGAACGTCTCGTCAACCTTCGGTTGGAGGAAGAACGGGTGGCCGAAGCGGAACGTTGTGGCGAAGCCCATCGCCGTGTCGGCGGGGATGTTCGACTCGGCGGCGGAGCGCGGCCTCTCCTCGCGCGCGTATGTGAAGTGCAGCTCGTTCACCTTCGTCGGCGAAACGGTCGTGAAGAGGTTTGCGTTGAAGACGTTTATTTTCGATGGCCCCTCGTCGCCGTTGGCCGAGTTGCCGTAGGTCGCAACGTCGAAGGTCTGGTTCTCGTTCTTCGAGTAGTCGAAGTTGTGCGAGAGCGTGAGGCGGTTGTTCCGGGTCAAGTCCCAGTCAACCTTGCCGAGGATGGCGGAGTTTCGTATCGGGCGCTTGATGGGCAAGCCCTCTTCCTGATCGCGCGTCGTGCGGAAGAAGTTGAGGAGCGCGAGACGCTGGCAGTCGGCGTTCGAGTTGATGAGCGCTTCGTTCGCTCCAATCGTCGGCGTCGTGACGGGGCACGGCGTCGCACCCGTCTGCTCGCTCAAATTCGCGCGCGTCAGGTTCTCGAAAATCTGCTCGTAGGCGACGAAGAAGAATGCCTTGTCTTTCTTTATCGGGCCGCCGACGTTGGCGCCGAACTGCTCGCGGTGAAAGTCCGTCAGGGACTTTCCGTCGGACGTGTTCGCGGTCAGGGCTTCGAGCCGCTGGAAGTGAAAGAGCGAGCCGTGGAACTCGTTCGTGCCGCTCTTTGTGATGACGTTGACGACGCCCCCGGCGGTGCGACCGAACTCGGCGGTCGCGCCCGTGGCGACGACCTGAAACTCTTTGACCGCGTCAAGGGGTATGTCAATCGCGGCGCGCTGGCCGCCCGCCTGCTCGCCGAAAAATCCGTTGTTGTAGTCGCCGCCGTCGAGGCTTATGTTGTTGAAGACGCCGCGCTGCCCTGCGAAGTTTATCTCGTCGCCGTCCGGCCCCTGCACGATGGAGACGTTCGGGGTGAGCGTCAGAAGGTCTTCAAACTTGCGCCCCAGCACGGGGAGGTTGCCGATGGACTTTTCGTCAATCGTCGTGCTGGTCTGCGAGCTTCCGGTGTCAACGGTCTGGACGGCGGAGACGTTAATCGTCTCTTCGATGCCGGAGACCTTCATCTTGAGATCGAGGTTCGCGGCCTGCCCGACGTTGAGCGTGAACTCTTCCTGCTTGAGCGTTGCGAATCCCTGCTTCGAGGCCGTCAGAGTGTATCTTCCGGGCGGCAGTTGCAGAAAGACGAAGCGACCGTCGTTGTCGGTCGTCAGAGTCTTCGTCAGGTTCGTGCCGACGTTCCTGACTTCGACGGTCGCGCCGGGCACGAACGCGCCCGCTTCGTCCTGTACGTTGCCCTGTATGACGCCCGTCGTGATCTGCGTCTGCGCGTCGGCGGAGGGAGCGAGCGCGACGGCGAGAAGACAAACGAGCGCGAGTTTTGCGAGAAGCCCGGAAGGCTTCGTATGAAATGGGGAACGCATATTTTCTCCTGTTCTTTTCGGTCGGCTTCGGACTTGCGCTTTACGTCTCAAACGAATCCCGCGCGCGAGGGAAAGACAGGGCGGCGGGAGACTCGGTCGGCTCGGTTGGCGCTTCGGCCTAAAAGCGCGAGGCGGGCATGAAAACGGACGGCGGCCTTCTAAGCGCGTTGACAAGTCCCGAACGGGTCGGCAGATGTTAATGAGCCGCCGCCCCGACTGTCAACGAAAATAGTCTTACGCGTCTGAAACGTTCGGACGCGTTTCAGAAATTACTCTTGCCGCAGGGCAGCGCATCGAAGCCCGCAAGCACGCGGCGGAAGAGCGGGTCGCACAGCTCAGGCATCACGGGGCCGATCCATTCGGGCGCGCCCGCACCGCCTTCGTAGTATGCGGGCAGTCGCGCGAGCATCTCGCCCGCCCCGCCCAAGGGGTCGAGCGCGCCGAAGACGACGCGCCCCACGCCGTGCAGCAAGAGAGCGCCCGCGCACATCATGCAAGGCTCAAGCGTCGTGTAGACGGTCATCTCGCGGCTGCGCGGCCAGAGGCTCGCGGGGACGCGCGCGAGCGCTTCGGTCTCGGCGTGGCGGCCCGGATGGTAGAAGGGGAGTAGCACGGCGCTCCCTGCCTCGGCCACGACCTCGCCGCCCAGCGCGACGACCGCGCCGACGGGGAGGTTCCCTCCCGCCTCCGCTTCGAGCGCGAGGTGCAGCGCGCGGCGCATGTGTCTGAGTTCGGTGTCGCCCGTCGTCGCGTGTGTGCGTGTCATCGCTTCTTGCGCGCCTCGAAGACTATCGTGCGCGGGATTCTATAGTGGTCGTCCTGCCAGCCCTTACGACGGCGGCTCAAGACCGGCTCGACGAAACGGAGCAACTCGAAGCCGCTTCCGAGCAGAGCGTCGAAGTAGTCGCCGAGCGGGTGGTAGTAGTTCCAGACGGTCACGTCGCATCCTTCGAGATGAATCCAGACCTTCTGCCTGCGCGAGAAGTCAAAGTCGGGAATCTTTTGAAAAAAGCGAACGGGGTGGTAGATCGAAAATATCAGACGACCGCCCGCCTTCAGCCACGCGCGGAAGTTTTTGAAGGCGGGCCGCAAGTCACGCGAGTACATCAAACACAAACTCGCGGTGACTACGTCGAACGAAGCGCGCGGGAATTTCGCGCGCTCGAAGTCCGCGCGCAGGAAGTTGCCGCGCCCGCCGCAACGCTCGCGCGCGGCCTTCAACATCTCTTCGCTGACATCAATCCCCGTGACGCGCGCGCCGCGCTCAAGCAGCGCGCACGCATGACGGCCCGGCCCGCAGCCCACGTCGAGCACGCGTAGCCCGCGCACGTCGCCCGCGAGCGAGAGGATGGCGGGCATCTCCGTGTACATGCTGACGGAGAGCGACTTGTTCTCGCTGTACCGTCGGCCTATCTCGTCGTAGAGCTTCCTGACAGATTTCTGCTTCGTCGAAGACACGGGCATCGGCTTAATCATGCGAGGATGAAATCACGGTCGGCAAAGCAACCGAAGGTATAACAGAAAACGCGCCGGCTGAAT
>DASQLL010000476.1:0-5745 GCA_035630035.1 Pyrinomonadaceae bacterium
TGGCCGTCGTTTCGGCGTCGGACGGCTTCGGGACTGAGGAATGCTCCGTCGGCGTCTCCCCTCCGCTCACTTCAAGAACTTATGGATGACCACGGGGGTCGCTGTCTTCTTTTTGGCGACGACCGCCCTCCTCGTTGACCTCTTCATGGGCACGGTCAGCTTCGGGGTCTTTAGCGTTGCGAGCAACTCTTCCGCCGACTTCTTTTCCTTCGCGGCCCTCACCTTCCTCGCCGTCGCCTTCTTCTTCTTTAACGTCTCAAGGCTGGGCTTGCGCTTTCCCTTAGCCCGCCTCATTCCCTTCACGACTATCCCGTTCGCCCGCAGGTATCGCGCCGCAGCCGTCATGCGTTGGCTCTTCGGCAGGGATGAAAATTCAGTCAACGCGTAGTTACTGAATGAACCGTACTCGCGGAATCCCTCCCGCACAATCCGTCTCTCTTCCATCAAGGCCTTCAGCCTCTTCCTCCTCGCAGCGTCCGCCTGCTTCCTCAACTCTAGAGCGTCTTCCAACTTGATCCCGCCCTTCTCTATCGCGCTTTTGATGTTGGCGATGTGCTCTTCTCGCACCGAGTGGAAGTAGGCCTCGGCTACGTAGACGTACCGCTCGCTCGTCGTCCAGCCGCCGGCCTTACCTAGAATGTGCCCCCTATCGGAGGTTATGTCTACGAGCGCCTCGTTGCCGCTCGGCAGGTGGATGACTATGTCGGGCTTGGACGCACTGCCCATCGCGTCCGCGAATTGCGGCACCCACTTGAGCGTCATGTCGGCCTTCAACATGAGCGCGTAGACGCGCTCCTCTATCGCGTTCGCGGCGTGCGTCTTCGCCGTGCCGTGCCCATTCAGGAGCAGCTCAAGGAACGTGGCGGCCTTCGCCCCCTTCCACTCTTTCACGTTGCCGCTGATCAACTCGTTGTAGGCTTGATCCACGAAGTCGCTCACCTTTTTAGCGAAGGCGCGACACGCCGCGGTCTCACCCATCTTCGGAGTTCCGCCGTGCTTGAAATCTTCGTCGAGCACGCGCTGGATGACGCCGCGGTTGGGGGCGAATACGGCGCGGGGGGGCACGACTCCCGTCGGGCGTTTTAACTGCACGGCGGCGAACATCGGTCGCGTCGCCGGACGCGGAGCGAGTTGTGTGTGCGCCGCGAACGGCTTCGCAGGCAAAGCACTCGGCTTCGGCTGCACGGCATTCGGCTTTGCTTGCGGGCGGTGCGCCTGTGGCGCGACGTGCGCGCGCGCGCCATGATTCGTGTGCGGCGGACGTTGGCCGCAGCCCGACTTAGGCTGTACGAAGTGGCGCGCGGCGACGGGCGTGTGGGCTTGCGGAGGCCGGAGCGTCGGATGACCTGCGCGCGGCCATGCCGGCGCGTTCGCGACGTTCGGCGTCTTAGTCTGCAAGACTCTCGGCGTCGGCTGTGGCCTGTAGACGGGAGGGGCGGCGGGCGGCTTACGCTGCGGCGCGGGCGCGGCTTGTGCGCGCGTGAAGGCGTTCGCGACGTGCGAACCGTTCGCCCTCTTTGCTTGTAAGACAAGCGGGACGGGCTGCGGCCTGTACACGGGCGGCGCGACGGGGCGAGCGGGCGGCGCTGTTTGCCACACGGGATTCATTCTTTTAGGTAATATTCCGCTCAACCTTTGAGTCCCTGCTCCGTTAACGTAGCTCACCTGACAGTTGCCTCGCGCGCCGCGCGCTCGATTCCTCGAACGAATTATTTCTGGTAGTTCGGATCGTAGTTTTTATGGGTAGGATCCCAGTACATCTGGTGACTGCCAAGGGTCTGATTCGGTTTCACGTAGCGCGCCGAAGAGCCGCCCGACTTGTTCGACTTCGGTCGCTGCTCAAGCCCGTGGTAAGCCGTCTTGGTCTGGTTGTACTGCTGGTTCTGCTGCGGAGTTTGCATATGACCGACGCGGTTGAAGTGAACGCTCGCGCCCTCGTCGTGGCCGAGTACGACGTTCGAGTGGCCCTGCGTCATAACAGAGTCTTGCGTCCTGCTGTTGGGCGAGTAGGTGACGTAGTTTCGGTTGGGCGACATCAGCCACTCCTCTTTGTCATTCCATTTGTTCGAGTCGTAAGGAGTATTTGCGCCATCCTCCAGCAAATCCAGACCCAGTGTCGAGTTGTGCGAGGGATTGTTATAACCGAACATCTGACGGTTCGTCGGACGGTTGCCCCTCAGATTCGAGATGAACTTGCGAATCTCCTCTTTGTCCTTCTTAGTTAAATCGTCCACGGTCTCTGGGTCGAAGTCACTTTCGAGGATTTTTTGCAACCAGAGTATCATTCCCGGCTCTTCATTCGAGTGCGTCCCTACACTGTAGGTTTCCGTGTTAATTGTTTTAGTAACAGATGCAATCTCGTACCTGAACTTAAAGGTTTGAATAACCGACGGACGGGTTTGAAAGTTATTCGCCGGGGGCTGCGTGAAACGGCGCGGCGCGTGCGCGCCCGAAACGCCCGACGGCGTCGGCTTCAACTGAACCATGCCGCCCGCGCCGCGACTCCCGACCGTCTTCTGCGCTGCGCGCAGCACGGCGGGCGGTTTGCGGATGGCGCTCGCGTGCGGAGCGACTGCGGGCGCGGCGGCGGGCGCGTGGCGTCCGAATGGAGCGGGCTGCTGAACTGTGAAGGGTCTTGTGCCGGGCCTTAAAACCGGCGGCTGAACGTTGAAGGGCCGCGTAGCAGACTTTACGAGTTCGTCTCTCCTACACTGCAACACTTTCGGCGCGGGCTGCGGGCGATACACGGGCGGCGCCGCTGGCCTCGCTCGCATCTGCTGTGTGCCAGCCGTCTTCGGCTGCGCGACGCCCGGCTGGCGCGGCTGTCCGTGTGGAAGTTTCCCCGGCAGGAGGCGCGCGCCCGCCTGCGCGGTCAGGTCTTTTCTTGAGGTCATCGCCGTCGCACTCCCTTACTATTCGCCGCAGCAGATGTCTCGCGGCGTCGCCGTCATCGCCGCCTTGAGTCCCATGCGGTCGGCCTCGGCTTCGAGCGCGTGATCCTGCACGACGGCCACGCCGCCGCCGAATGGGTTCTTCACTCGCCCCGACTTCTGCTGCACGACGTGCCAAAGCTCGTGGCCGAGAATCTTCTGCCCCTGAAGTGTGTGCGGGTTGTACTGGCCGGGCGCGAAGTGAATGTTCGTGCCCCACGTGTAGGCGAGCGCGCCGATGCGCGAGGCCTCTTGGCCGACGTGCACGCGAACGTCTGAGAAGTCCGAGCCGAAGGCCGACTCCATCTTCGCGCGCACTTCCGTGGGAAGCGGCAGCCCGCCGCTCTTCGGCTGGAGCGCGACCTTGAAGGCGTCAACTCCGACCGAGCTTTTGCGCTGAACCGTCTGCGCGCTTGCGGTATTTACGCGAGACGCAGCATGGCCCGCCGCGACGTGGCGCTGCACGGAAGCGGCGCGCGACACCGACTCGCGTTGCGCCGCCGCGTGCAGCGCGACGAGGTGGCCGAAGAGAGCGCGCGTGCCGCCGATGACGTTGGCCTGAATCACTCCGTGGGGCAGTCCTGCGCCGCTTGAGTCCGCCGCGGCGCGCGGCGTCGCTGCATTCATCTTCGGCTGCAACGTGTGCGCCGCGGCGTGCGCTCGGTTGAGTTGCGGCGCGGCGCTTATCTTCGGCTGCGGCGCGGCTGCGGCAGGCTTCGCCTGTTGTGCGCTCTGACGCTGAGGAAAGCCGCCCGGTCGCGCGCCCGCGCTGGGGGCGGCAGTTGCGTTCCGGCGAGGATTCTGCGGAGGCTTTTTCATAACTCAATTCTCCCGACCAAAAAAAGTTAGCGCGAGGTCTTCTTCAACGAGGCTTGCGAGGCTTGCGTTGACATGAATAGTACAACGCCGCGCGTCGAAACGGTAAAGTTTCTTGCCGACCGTAAAGATGTCTCCGTCGCGTCGAGCGCATCACAGAGAGCCTGCGGGGCGGACGGCGGCCTTCATCCTCTCCTGTCGCGCGAAGTTGTTGGCCGCTTGTCCCGCGTCCTTAACGCTCGCGTATGCGCCGATGCGGACGGCGTACCAAACGCGCGCCTCCGCGTCCGTGCCGCTGAAGACCGTGGGCGTGTAGCCTTTGTTCTCAAGCTCGCCCGCGAGCCTGCGCGCCTCTCGCTCGTCGAGATATGCGCCGCCGACCTGCACGGAGTAGTTCGGCGTGCCCGAAGGCTGCGCGCTCGCGGGCACGTCGGCCTCCTCAACTACTCGCGGGTCTGGATCAATGGAGAGAGCGCTCAACCTGTCGGCCTCGCGCCTGCCGTTGAAGGACGGCGCGGCGCGCTGCTCCGTCGGCTGCGGCTGCACTCCGGCTTGCGTGCCCTGCGCCGCGTAACCGCGCGGGCCGTAGCTCTGTCGCTCAGGGGCTTGCGCGCCGTAGCCCTGCTGCTCGTAGCCACGCGCGTTGTAGCCTTGCGCGCCGTAGCCCTGCGCCGCGTACTCCTGCCTCACGGGGTCGTCGTAGAGGACAGGCTCCTGCGGCAACGCGCTCGTCGCGCGCGGCAGCGATGCGACCGAGGCGGGCTGTGCGGGGATGGGCTGCGCCGTGTCGGACTGTGCCGGGGCGGGTTGCAGCGCCGGTTGCGCGTCCGCGTTCGTTGTCGCCTTCGCGCTCCAGCCCGTGCCGACCAGCACGCCCGCGAAGAAGAGCAGGACGCACAGCACTGCGGAGCAAGCGAACAACGCGCCGAGTGATTTTCCGTCGAATGAATAATCGTAAACCATCTCTAACCTCCTAACACTACCTTCTCAAGGAATCATCACCGTCGTTTGGCCGGGGTTGACGATTTGAATCACGCCGCCCCAGTTGCACATCAGTTTCGAGCTGTTGTTGAGCGCGGGCATGTTGCCGATCATCACCGTGGGTGCGCCGACGATCCACGGCGAGGCCGTCGCGGGCACGCAAGGCATGGGCGTCAGAACGCCCAGCGCCGCCGCCGTCGCCGCCGCGACCGTGGGGTTCGCAGGCGACGAGCACATGCCGAAGGGCATGATGTTCACGAGCGGCGCGTGATCCATGATCGTCGCCGCGGGCGTCTGAGTCAGCGTCTTGTTCGACGGCAGAACGACCAAAGTGCTTGGCGCGGCCCCGAAGCTGCACTGAAGCATCGCGCCCATGCAGACCTGAATCGCCATGACTTTGATGCTCCTTTCCCTGCGCGCTTCTTTGCGCTCGCTACTTCAAACCTCGACCTTACCGCTTTCAGCGTCGCGCGCTCTGCCCGGCGGGCTGCGGCTTCCCTGCCTTGTAGAGGACGCGCTGCACAACCTTGCCGTCCTCCGCGAACTCGACGAACTCGCCTTCGAGCTTGTCCGACTTGAACTGCGCGCGCGTGAGAACTTTCCCCGAAGGGAAGTACTCGACCGAGAAGCCTTCGAGCCGGCCAGCGCGGTACTGCGAGCGCTTGATGACGCGCCCCTCTTTGTCGTACCAGATCGAGTCTCCGTCGAGCTTCCCCGACCTGTACGACGCGCGCGCAACGACCCTGCCCGCCTCGTCGCACGTCAACGACTCGCCTTCGAGCTTTCCGGCCTTGAACGACGACTTCACAAGCACGCTCCCCTTCGCGTAGGCGACCATCTCGCCGTCCATCAAGCCGCCGCGGAAGCTCACGCGTTGAGCGACCTCGCCGTCCTCGTCAAACATCGTCGTCGGGCCTTCGAGCAAGCCCTGCTTGAAATTCGACTTCTGCACGACGCGCCCCCCGTCGTCGCGCGTGACGAACTCGCCGTCCGGCACGCCGCCCCCTCGATGCTCGTC
>DASQLL010000477.1:0-4796 GCA_035630035.1 Pyrinomonadaceae bacterium
GAGCGTGACGTAGAACTGCCGGTCTGTGAGCATGACGCTCGAATGGAACTTCGAGGTGGTGACGGCCCCGCGCGCCTCTGCCGCCTGCGCTCCCTTCGGATCGCGCAACGCGAGGTTTTCGAGATGGCACGCGCTCTCCCAGTCGGCGTAGGTGTAAGCCTCAACGTCGCCCGCCTGCGGCGAGCTGACGTGGAGCTGCTTTAGCTTGAGCGAGAGTTTTTCGTTGACCCAGATGATGGGCGCGATGCGATTCTCGAAGCCGTCCTCGCCTATCTCCGGGTGGACTCCATCCCAGAAGCGCTCGCAGAGTCCGGCCAGAAGCGCGAGTCCTTCGCGCGCGCCCGCGAAGCCGTAGAGGTAGAGCCAGCTTTCGGCGAGCCAAGCGGCGAGCTGCAAATCCTTCGTGCGCGACGTGAGCGCTTCGAGGGCTAGGGCTTCGACCGCGGGCCAGTCGGCGCGCTTAAGCTCGGATTGGTAGATGCCCTGACTGAGGCGCGGGTCGTCCTCGCGTCGAGCCTCGCGTATGCGGTCGTAGGTTCCGTCGTAGCGCAGTTGCTCGCCCGCTGGCCGTTCGGCGGAGATGGGTTCGAGCAGTCTTTCGAGGTCGAACGCGTAGGGGGTGTCCGTGTTCATCTCGTGTCCTATGCTTGGCTAACCTTGTCTGTCCTGCGTGTCGCTAAAGCTTCGGCGCGCGCGCGGGGAACGCCGGCAGCAGCAGCGGCTCTTTGTTGCCGGGGGCGGCGAGCGAGAGACGCATGAAGACCTCGGCCATCTCCGCGCGCAGCATTTCGGGTTGACGCTCCGTCAGGCTGCCGCCGGGGCGCGTCGGGACTCTGAACTTGAGCGTGTAGGGTTCTATGTCCACGCCGTACTTGAAGTCGCCGCCCGAAGATGCCTGCCGCGACATGAGCGCGAGCAGCGACCAACGGTTCGTGAACTCGAAGACGGCGATGCGGTCTCGGACGCGCAACGTCTGCGAGTCGGCGGTCGTAAACGGCACGCTCGGCGAGTTGTTCGCCCAACGCAAAGTCAGACGCACAGGCTCGCCGACGACCCAGCGGCCCGAAAGCTCCTGATCGAGGTAGCGATACTTCTTGCGGCCCACGTCGAGCGTCCAGTCAATGATCTGACTCGCGCCCGCCTCCATCTCCTGATTGACGCGGAACTGTAGGTTGAAGTCGAGCGACGGCGACTGCTTCTTGTCGAGGTAAGCGGCGAAGAAGACGCGCACTTCGTCAACGCGGTCGAGGAACGCGGCGGCCTCGTCGCGCACCGGGCCGATCTGCGGGTTGCGCTTGAGAGCTTCGCGCGCAGCCGTCTTTTTCCTGTCGAAGCGGTCGAAGAAGGCGACGACCGATTCGGGGTCGGCCTCGGCGAGCGGCGTGCCGCACGGCGCGTCGGCGAACGGGAAGCGGCACGCGAGCGTGCGGTTAAAATCCTTTTCGATGTCGCGGTAGGTTTCGAGCGTGCGAAGGTTATCTTCCGCCGCGCGCAGGCTGTCGGCGTAAGCCCTGTGCTCGGCGAGCGCGAGGCAACGGACGCTGAGCAGGCGGCGCAGGTAGTTGCGCGTCTGTATGAAGAAGTCGCGCGAGGGCGCGTCCGGGCCGGCGCTGAAGAGCGCGTTGCAGTCGTCCACGCTCGCCTTGTCCATCCCCACGCGTATGAAATCTTCGAGCGCGGCCACGGAGTTGCCCGGCTGCTTGTTGTCGTAACGCTCAAGCTCGCCGAGTATCTCGTCCCAGTCCACGCGCGAGTTTGCGCGCACCTGCTGCACGGGGATGTTCTGCGCCGAGAGGAAGGCGAAGACGGGCGAGGCCAGCTCGCGCGCGAGATACGCGATGCGCCTGCGCTGCGCCGCGAGGTAGACCGCCAGATCGTCGGGGCCGTCCGCCGCGAACGCGGCATAGGAGATGGGCTTGCCGCCGTCCCACCAAGAGAAGTCGCGCCGCGACATCGCGTAGAACTGCCCGGCCTCGAACTCGCGGTTTATCGCGCCGACGAGATACGAAGCCTGACTGGAAATCGCGGGACGCAGGCCAACGTCGAGATTGAGTCTGCCCGTCGCGTCGAGCAGTTGCGCGAGCGCTTCTTCGGACTGCTGGAAGCTCCTGACCTCGGCGGCAAGGCTCGTACGCATCGCCGACTCGCCCGGCGTGCGCGCCGCCGTCTCGTAACGCTGCGCGCGCGCGACGAGCGCGGTCACGTTCGCCTTGAGCTGCGCGAGCGCGGCCTGCCGAACCGAGTCGTCGAGGTTCTTTGAAAGGGCTGCGCGCTCGCCCGCGAAACGCTCGTAGTCGTTGCACAACGCGACGGCGCGGCGCAGCGATTCGGCGTCCCAGATTAGCTGGCGGCGCGAGAATGCCTTCGAGGGTATCGGCCCGTAGGGTGAGCTTGCGGACATGAAGCTCTCGCGCGAGAGTCCTTCGAGCGACTTGCGAAGCTCGGCGAGGCCGGAAGAGAGCGTCATGTCGTGGAACGCCGAGCGCGCTTCAAAGACGTATGTGGCGAGCCAAGTGTTTTCGGGGCGCGCGAGCAGAGCCTCGGTCTTCGTGATGTCGGAGAGATAGTCGTAGCGGACGCCGCCCGTCCTTCGCTCGAAGGAACGCTCGTACAAGAGCTCCGCCATCTCGGCGACGCGTGCGGCGAAGGCGCGCTGCGCCTCGGCTGAGTTGGGCTTTAAGGGGATGCCGCGCGCCTGCTCAAGCGCGTTGCGGTAAAGCTCGTTGTTGGGATCGAAGCTCTCCTCCGGCCATTCGTGGCCGAGATAAATCGAGAGCAGCCTCAGGTCTTCGAGCGAGCCGGTGCCCTTCGAGGTCAGCCCCTCGTATCGCGCGCGGTTGACGCGCAGCTCGCCGAATCGCTCGATGAGTCCGTGCAAGGTCGCGTCCGCGCCCGTAGAGAAGGGCTGGTCGTAGACGGGCGCGGGCGCGCGCCTGTCGGGCAAAGCGCCGCGCGCGCCGGGCGAAGAGTTGAGCGCGTCGGGCGCAAGCCCTGCGCGCGGCGGCGCGACGCCGGCGTCCGGGTAGACTTCGGCACGGTAGTCGAAATGCTCGTAGATGGGCGCGGCCTCCAGGAAGGCGTTGGTGCGCTCTTCAAGCGAATGCCGAAGGTTGTCGAGTATGACGTACTGGAAGGCCGCGACGAGAGAGGCGCGCGTGCGCTCGTCCAGATCGCTGAGCCAAGAGCTTGGGATGAAGACCGAGTAGTAGTTCCTCGCGTTGACCTTCCCCATCCCGGCGAGAAGGTGCTGGACGTTATCGCGCGTATGCTCGGTCTCGGCGCTCGTTGCGGCCCGCGGGTCGGAGAGCGCGTCGCCGACAAGCGTCGCCGAAGGCTGAGTGTATGCGACGCGGCGCGGGCGCGCGTCGTTGAGCGCGGCGTCGTGCGCGGCGTTGGACGGCGAGGCGAAGTCGGACGGCTGATTCAAGCCGGAGTAGAAGTCTGAGACGCGCGGCGCGCTGCCGCCTCTTCTGCCGCGCAGTTCCCTGACCTCTTTCAGGTCTTGCTCCTCGTGTTTGAGCAGGTCGTATAACTCGTCGCGGCGTCGCTCAAGCCCGGCGTAGGTCGTGAGCAGTCCGAGGAGGCCGATTGTGGGAATGGCGATTGATAGAACTTGCGCGGCGAGCACAGTCCGGTTGCGCGAGAGCGCCGTCTTGAAGACGGGGCGCGCGAGCATGTCTTCGAGGAAGATTTTCTTCTCGAAGAGGTCTTTCAGGAAAGCCGGCCTGTGCGCGACGGGCGGCGCGGGCCGCGGCGACGCGGGCGCGAACGGGTCGGGCTGTTCCGTGAGCCAGTCGTCGCTCATGGCCGACGGCATCGAAGGCTCGGCAGGCAGCAGCGTCTCGACGGCGTCGCCCGCGTCGCCGCAGAAGTAGAGGCCGCGGAAGAAGAACGAGTCGTGAAAGGAGCTTTCCTTGAAGACGTGATCGAGGTAGAGCTGAAGCGGCGCTTTGAGAGCCTGCATCTCCGAAGGAAGAAGGAACAGCCCGTCGCGATCCTGCACCTCGTTGCGCTCCGCGAAGACTTCGACCTGAATCTGGAAGAGGTATCTGTAGATGTTCTGGAACGCTTCTTCGACCCACGCGGGGCGGTAGGCGGTTTCGAGCGTGTACGGACTCGACCATCCGAACATCTCGTCGCGCATGGCGCGTGGCAGCTCGCGGCAGAGACTTCGGAAGCCCGCTATCTCGTCGCACTTCGTGATGAGGACGTAGACGGGGAAGCTCATGCCCAGAAGTTTCTGCGCCTGCCAGAGCTTTCGATAGAGGCACGCGGCCTTCTGCTCGATGCGCGCGCGCTGGTCTAGGGCGAGACCGCCGCCGCCTGCGAGCAGGTCTTCGCATGGAATCGTCAGGACGACGCCGTCGAGCGGTCGTTCGGGACGATGCTTCTGCAAGAGCCGCGCGATTGTGTTCCAGCCGCGCCTGTCCGAAGGCTCGCCGTCGGGACGCAGCACGATGTCGCCCGCAACGTCGAGGACGACTCCGCGGTCGAAGAAGAACCAGTTGACGCCCTGCTTAACGCCGTGCATCTGCTCTGCGGGGCGACCCAAGGGGAGACTGAGGCCCGTCTCTGAAAGCAGCGTCGTCTTGCCCGACCCGGACTCGCCGACCATCAGGAACCAAGGCAGGCGGTAGCGATAGTCTCTGCGCGTGACGTGCGTCCGAAGCAGACGCACGGCGCGGCTGAACGAAGCCTTCAGACCGAGGCTTGTGAGCGGCGCGCGACGCGCGAGTCTCCCTGCTCCTTCGTCGTCGCCCGCGGCGGGCGCGAGCGCGGAAGCGCCGGGCGCGGCT
>DASQLL010000478.1:0-13972 GCA_035630035.1 Pyrinomonadaceae bacterium
CGACTACTCGCAGACGGCGAACTCCGATGTCGTCATCATCACGTCCGGCCTTGCGCGCAAGCCCGGCATGAGCCGCGACGATCTTTTGAAGACCAACGCCGGCATAGTCTCGTCCGTGGTTGACGAGATAGTTAAATACTCGCCCGACTCCATCCTCATCATCGTCTCGAACCCGCTCGACGCTATGTGTCAGGTGGCCTACAAGCGCTCCGGTTTTCCGAAGCACCGCGTCATCGGCATGGCGGGCGTCTTGGACTCGGCGCGCATGCGCTGCTTCCTCGCCGAAGCCCTGAACGTGTCGGTCGAGAACGTGACGGCCTTCGTCCTCGGCGGCCACGGCGACACGATGGTTCCGCTGCCGCGCTACTCAACGTGCGCGGGCATCCCCATCACGGAACTTTTGTCGAAAGAGAAGGTTGACGAGATTGTGAAGCGCACGGCCAACGGCGGCGCGGAGATCGTCGGCCTCTTGAAGACAGGCTCGGCCTACTACGCGCCCTCGGCGGCGGCTGTCGAGATGACCGAGGCGATACTGAAGGACAAGAAAAAAATCCTCCCATGCGCCGCATACCTCGAAGGCGAGTACGGCGTCCAGAACCTCTACGTCGGCGTGCCCTGCAAACTCGGCGCGCGCGGCCTTGAGCAGATAATCGAGATCAACCTGACGACCGAGGAGCGCATCGCCTTGCAGAAGAGCGCGGCGTCGGTGCAGGAGCTTGTGGACGTTCTCGGCATCTGAACGCGGCTCTCAAATCACACGGTATGTTGAAGGCGGAAGTGTATACGGCGTTTGCAACCGTCCTCACTTCTGCCTTCAACTCATTCAACATGCCGTTGCCTCCACTCGACATCTACGGTGAATTGCCCGAAGGCGTCCACCTTGCAACGCTTGCCGAAGTGCTGGCGCGCTTCGGTTATGGCACGCCGCAGCGAGAACTCGTCACAATGCGGCTCGTGCGCGTTTACGACCTCGCGCAGGCTACCGGCAAGTTGCTGCGGTTCGTCATCTTCGGCAGCTACGTCACTGCGAAGCCAGAGCCGAACGACGTTGACATCATCCTCGTGATGCGCGACGATTTCGCGGAACAGGATTATCACCCGGAGTCTTTCCCGGTATTCGATCACTTACGGGCGCAACGCGAGCTTGGAGCTAGTCTCTTCGCCATTCGTTCGACTTTTATTTTCGGTGAGACTGTTGATGAGTTTATCGCACACTGGCAGATCAAGCGCGACTTGAGCCGGCATGGCATCGTTGAGATCATTAAGGAGGTCGAGACATGATTGCGAACGATCAGGAATTACAAGGCACGCAGGAGCGGATCGCCTTTTTCTGTCGCATCCTGTCACAGATGCGCGCCCGCGCCACTCCCGAAGAATACCGCCTCTACGCAAACAGTTATCTCGCCGAAATTAAGAAGATGAACGCCGAAGTCATCGAATATCTCAGCCGTCACGCCAGCGAGTCAGCCCCGGCTGAAGCCGCATGAGAACCCCATCGTGCCCCGAAACGCTGTGGCTGATTTTTCTCTCGCTCTCCTTTGTCGTCGCCGGCGCGCGACCTATGCAAGCGCTCGCGTCTCAACTCGTCCCGAAATTTCCATTTTCAAAAAGCGGCCTTGAGCTTGAGAGACGCACGCATCCCGGCGCGTTCCTCGACGTGCTTGGACGCCGCTCCGCAATCTTCGGCTACGAGCATCGCGCGCTCGAAGCGTGGGCCTACCCGCTTCAAATCCTCGACCAGTTCGAGCTTTCATTCCGTCTCGAAGGCTACCCGCTCGAATTCCGAGGCTCCGACACGTCTGCGCTCATCAACGTCCGTCCCGAAGCGACCACGATCACGTACACGCACGCGGCCTTCACCGTCCGCCAGACCATCTTCGCGCCGCTCGACGAGCCGGGCGTCGTCATGCTCATCGAAGCAGACAGCGCGCTCCCGCTCGGCGTGACCGTGCGCTTTCGCCCGCGCCTGAAACTGATGTGGCCCGCCGGTCTTATGACCGGCAGCCTCGGATGGGACGAAAAGGAGCGCGCGTACTTCATCACGGAAGAGAGCCGCCGCTTCGTCGGCGTCGTCGGCAGTCCCGCCGCGCGCGACACCTCCGTCATGCCCTATCAGGAAGAGCCGCGCGACGTGCCCGCGCAGTTCTTAATTGACGTATCGGCGGGCGAGTTGAAGTCGGGCTTCGTCCCCGTCGTCATCGCCGGAAGCGTCAAGGGACGCGACGACGCGCTCGCGACCTACAAGCGTCTGCTCAACTTCGCGCGCGAGCTTTACGAGAAGAACGTCGAGCATTACCGGCGACTGCTGAGCGAGACGACGGCGGTCGAGACGCCCGATGCGCGCGTCAACGAGGCGTTCGCTTGGGCGAAGGTCGGCATTGACAAGGGCGTCGTCGAGAATCCTCTTCTCGGCAAGGGACTCGTCGCGGGCTTTCGCACGGCGGGCGAGAGCGAGCGGCCCGGCTTCGCCTGGTTCTTCGGTCGCGATTCGATGTGGACTGCGCTCGCAACGAACTCCTACGGCGACTTCCAGACGACGCGCGTCGCGCTCGACTTCCTAAAGAAGTTCCAGCGCGCCGACGGCAAAATCCCGCACGAGATTTCGCAGAGCGCGAGCCTCGTCCCGTGGTTCACGGACTACCCGTACCCCTGGGCGAGCGCCGACGCGACGCCGCTCTACATCAACGCGCACGCAGACCTTCTGCGCGCGAGCGGCGACCTAAAATTCACGCGCGAGAACTGGGACTCGATACTCAAAGCCTATCGCTTCACCGCCGCGACGGACACGGACGGAAACGGTCTGATTGAGAACACTAAGTTCGGCCACGGCTGGGTCGAGGGCGGCGCGCTCTACCCACCGCACGAAGAGATTTACATGCAGGGCATCTGGGTCGAAGCGCTCTACGCACTCGAAGAGATGGCCGCGCTCCTGAAAGACGGGAAGGTCGCTTCCGAGACGCGCGCCGCCGCCGAGCGCACGGAAGATGCCGTGGAGAAAACTTTCTGGCTCGACGAACGCGGCTTCTACGCCTTCGCCACGAACCAGCCGCGCGAAGAGCCGCGCAAAGCCGACCCGGGGCCGAACCGCGACGCGCGACAGTCGCGCATGAACGAGTTGGACAAGTCGAAGCTCGTTGACGAGGACACCGTCCTGCCCGCCGTGCCCTTGTGGTGGAGCGTGCTCGACGAGGAGCGCGCGCAAAGCGAGATTGACCACATCGGCAGCGGCCACATTGCGACCGACTGGGGCGCGCGCATCGTCTCGGACGAGAGCCGTCTGTACGATCCGCTCTCGTATCACAACGGCTCGGTCTGGCCGCTCTTCACGGGCTGGGCGAGCATGGGCGCGTACCGCTACGGCAGGCCGCACGTAGGTTTTCAGGCGTTGATGGCAAACGTGCTGCTCAGGCGTCAGGGCGCGCTCGGCTACGTAACGGAGCTTTTGTCCGGCGACTTCAACGCGCCCTTCGGTCGCTCGTCGCATCATCAGGTCTGGTCGGAGGCGATGACGGTCACGCCCACTCTGCGCGGGCTGCTCGGCGTAGAGGTCGGCGACGCGGGCACGTCGGTCAGCTTCGCGCCGCAACTGCCCGCCGACTGGAACGCGGTCGAAGTCCGCCGCGTCGCCGTCGGCGACAAAGCGTTCGACTTCTCTCTAACGCGCGCGAGCGGGCAGATGACGATCAAGGTGCGCTCGAACGATTCCGCGCAAAGCCGCGCGGCGGGCACGACATCCGTCGAGATCGCCCCCGCCTTCCCGCTCGACGCGCGCATACGCTCGGTGAAAGTTGACGGGCGCACCGCGGACTTTGAGATCGAGCGCGAGGGCGATGTTCAGCGCGTCGAGATATTCCTCGACTTACGGCGTCAGGCCGACGTGTTGATCAATTACGAAGGCGGCTCGGACGTTTACACGCCCTTCGCTCCGCCCGCGCCCGGCGCGCGAAGCGAGGGTCTGCGTGTTCTGCGCTCGCACGCCGAAGGCGGCGCGCTCCGACTCCTGCTCGAAGGCCGCGGAGGGCGAGCTTACGCGCTGCACTTGAAGACGCCCCACGCGGTCGGCGTCGGCGAGGGCTTCAGCGCGAAGCGTGTGGCCGCCGACGATTATCTGTTGACCGTCACGTTCGATTCTTCGACCGACAACTACATCCGGCGTGAGGTCGTCGTCCCACTGCTCGCGAAGGCGCGCTGAGATTGTCGCGAGAGGAATTAACATGGATGGACAGGATGAAGGAAAGTCAGAAGTCAGAACGCTGAACGATGAACTGAAAAGCAGATGTCTTTCAGTTCATCGTTCAGCGTTCTGACTTCTGACTTTCCTTCATCCTGTCCATCCATGTTAATTGTCCTTCCGTTGTCGCGACGGCTGCAACGAGATGCCGTGTCGTGCGATAATGCGTCGCGCACAATGGAAGATCAGTCGGAAACGAGAGAGGCGTTGAGGTCGCTCGCGGAGGATATCGCGGAGGCCGCATCGTACCTGCGCGAGCTGGGCGTCGAAGGCGTCGAAGCGTCTTTGCCCTCCTCAGTCGAGCCGCCAACTCTCGAGCGCGAAGTGACGCGCGCGGCGACACCTCCCTACGCTTCGCCCGCGCTTAATCGGAACGCGAACGCCGAACGCAAGCCCCCACCGTCCCCGAAACCTTCGGCAGCTACGCCGCCCCCCGCGCACGAGCCGCCCTCGATTCTTTATCAAACGGATATGCCTAAGAAACCAATCCGAAAGCCTTCACCCGACCCGCCCGCGCCGCGCGAAACGCTCTTCGGCGACATCACGCCTAAAGACGAGCTGAGTCTCGGCAAGCCCGGCGAGACCTTCGAGGACATACGCGACGACATAGGCGAGTGCGTCCGCTGCCCGCTCCATCAGGGCCGCAACAAGATCGTCCATACCGAGGGCAACCAGAAAGCGCGCCTGCTCTTCGTAGGCGAAGCGCCCGGCGCGGACGAGGATGCTTCGGGCCGCCCCTTCGTCGGACGCGCGGGCCAACTCCTCAACAAGATCATCGAGGCCATCGGCCTCAAGCGCGAAGACATTCTCATCGGCAACGTCAACCGCTGCCGCCCGCCCGCCAACCGCCAGCCGACGACCGAAGAGGCGCGCACGTGCAAGCCCTTTCTGCTTCGCGAGATCAACGTCGTGCGGCCCGACGTGATCGTCGTCCTCGGCAACACCGCGATGAAAAACCTTCTCGACACGAAGGAAGGCATCACGCGCCTGCGCGGCGAGTTTCAGGACTACAGAGGCATCAAGGTCATGCCCACGTTCCATCCCGCGTATCTGCTCCGCGACCCGTCGAAGAAGCGCGAAGTGTGGGACGACATGAAAAAGGTGCGCGACTATCTGAACCAAACGAAGAGCAAGAATGCGGAATAAAATTGTAGGGGCAGAGGCTCACTCCCTGCCCGCGTTCGTTCTTAACACATAACTTGGTTTGTATTCGAGTTGAGCGGGCAGGGAGTGAGCCTCTGCCCCTACAATTCTAAAGCACGATGCAGGATTCCCTTTTCAGCTCGCAGCCGAACGAATCGAACGAGACGCTCGACGAGATCAACGAAGAGCTTCTGCGTCGCGCTAAGAGTTTGCCGCAGTTCAAGGAGCGCATATTCATCTTCGGCGAAGGAAAAACGGGAGCGAAGGCCGCGGTCGTCGGCGAGTCGCCCGGCCCGCCCGACATTGAATCGGGCAAGCCTTTCATGGGGCCTGCGGGACAGATGCTCGACCGCATACTCGGCAGCATCGGACTCGCGCGCGGCGATTGCTATCTCACCAACACCGTCAAGCTCATCTGTCAGGGCGACGAGATAACGCCCGAATGGCTCTCCTTCTTCACGCCCTACCTGCACCGCGAGCTATCGGTCGTCCGCCCGCGCGTCATCATCTCCTTCGGCAACACGCCGACGCGCGCTCTGCTCCGCACGAAGAAGCCCATCTCGCAACTACGCGGCGAGTTCCAAGACTACGAAGCCGCGCCGCTCATGCCCACTTTCAACCCCGCGTATCTTCTGCGCGACCCGACCAAGAAGCGCGAGGTCTGGGAGGACATGAAGAAAGTGCGCGCGCTTCTAGCAGCGAATCAGGACAACGGTTAATTAAATCTCCTCAGAGTATTTCTACGCGCTTCACCTTTTACGCCCGACACGTTAACTTAACTCGCCGTGGAACGTCGCCAGATTTCAAAGACAACAGGAGGCGCTAGAGAGAGCGCGGGTGAGTCCGGCGCGGCGGCTATGTTGTACGCCGAAGTCGCTCTGCCGCTTCGCCTGTCGCAAACCTTCACCTATCGCCTGCCGCTCGCGCTACGCCGCGACGCGCGTGTCGGCGCGCGCATGCTCGTGCCGTTCGGGCGGACGCTCGCGACCGGCTACATCGTCGCGCTGCACGACTCGCTCGACCCCGCGCTCGGTCTGGACGAGAACGAGTTGAAAGAGGCCGAAGAGCTTCTCGACGCCGAGCCGCTGATAACAACGGACGTTCTTGAAATCACGCGCTGGATTAGCGACTACTACGCCGCGCCTTGGGGCGAGGTCTTGAAGGCCGCGCTGCCCGCGGGCTTGAATGCAACCATCGAGCAGATCATCGCTATCACGCCGGAGGGGCGTGACGAGCTTTCGCGACTTCCGCCGCGCCGCGCCGTCACCGCGAAGGCGCAGGTGCTACGGCTCGCAGCCGACGCGGGCACGACTACGCTGCGCGAGGCGTCGCGCGAACTCGGCCAGCCCCGCGCCGTTAAGGCCGTGCGCGAGTTAGTCCGCGCCGGTTGGGTCACGGTCGCGCACCGCTCGCGCACCGCGCAGGCCCGCGCAAAAAAACGTAAGGCCGTCAAACTCCTGCCGCCCGACGAGCATGCGGGCAACGGCGCGCGCGCTTTGACCAACGCTCAACAGCAAATCATCGAAACCCTCATCTCTGTAGGCGGCGAGATGCTTTTCGCGGAGCTGCTTGAGTTGGCGCACGCGAGCGCTTCGACGATTCAAACTCTTGAGCGTCGCGGCCTGCTCGAAGTCTTCGTCCGAGAAGTCCGGCGCGACCCGCTCGCGGGCGCGCGTCTTCCAGACCGCGACGAATTGCGTCTGACCGAGGCGCAAGGCCGTGCGCTCGGCGAGATCAACGCGGCACAAGAAGAGGGCAAATTCGCGGCGTTCCTCCTGCACGGCGTGACCGGAAGCGGCAAGACGGAAATCTACATACGCGCGATGCGCGAAGCGCTCCGACGAGGTCGCTCCGCGATGATGCTCGTCCCCGAAATCGCGCTCACGCCCGTCTTCTCGCGCCGACTGCGCGCGCACTTCGGCGACGCTGTGGCGATATTCCACTCTTCGCTCACGACGGGCGAGCGCTTCGACGAATGGCACAGGCTCAAGCGAGGCGAGGCCAGCGTCGTCATCGGCACGCGCTCCGCCGTCTTCGCGCCCGTCAGCAACCTCGGCGTCATCGTCGTTGACGAAGAGCACGAAGCCTCCTACCGACAGCAGGAGTCGCCCTACTACAACGGTCGCGACACAGCCGTCATGCGAGCGCACAAGGAGCGCGCCGTCGTCGTCCTCGGCTCCGCGACGCCCTCGATGGAATCGTTTCAGAACGCGCGTCAGGGGAAGTATCGCTACCTTCGGCTCTCAAGCCGCATCGCGAACCGCGCGATGGCTCGCGCCGAAATTCTCGACATGCGCGAGGTCTTTCGTTCGGGCGGCAAGCCTGAAGTCTTCGCGCCCGAACTGCTCGCGGCCATCGAGGAGACGCACGCGCGCGGCGAGCAGTCAATCGTTCTACTCAACCGCCGAGGCTATTCGAGCTTCCTCCTCTGCCGCTCGTGCGGCGAGCGTATCAACTGCTCGAACTGCGACGTGACGCTCACGTTCCACCGGAGCGAGCGCAGCCTCATCTGCCACTACTGCAACCTTCGCCAGCGCGTCCCAGACGCCTGCCCCGCGTGCAACGGCGCGTTCATCTTCTTCATAGGCGAAGGCACGGAGCAGATAGAGGAGATTTTGCAGAAGCTTTTCCCCTCCCTACGCATCGCGCGTCTCGACCGCGACACGACCGCGCGACGCTCGACATACGAGCAGGCCATCCTTCGTTTCGGCGCGGGCGAGCTTGACATGCTCGTCGGCACGCAGATGATCGCGAAGGGGCACGACTTCCCTAACGTCACGCTCGTCGGCGTCGTCTCGGTTGACGCGGGGCTTGCGCTACCGGACTTCCGCGCAGCCGAGCGCGCCTTCCAACTAATCACGCAGGTCGCCGGACGCGCGGGACGCGGGAGCCTGCCCGGTCGCGTCCTCATACAGACCTACCACCCGCACCACTACGCGCTACGCCACGCCTGCGCGCAGGACTTCGATGCGTTTTTCGATGAAGAGATCAACTACCGAAAGAATCTTAGCTACCCCCCTTTCGTCGCCCTCGCGTCGCTGCTCGTCCACGGGCAAGACTTGACGCGCGTGCAGGCGACCGCCGCCGAAGTCCGACGCGCGCTCGACGAAGCGAACGCGGAACGACACGTCCGCGTCCTCGGCCCCGCTCCCGCGCCGCTCGCGCGTCTGCGCGGCGAGCATCGCGTCCAAATTCTCCTCAAGTCCCGGAGCCGCCCGCGCATGCGCGCCCTCATCGAAATGGCGCTCGGCGAAGCCGCGAGCATTCCCGGCTGCGACATCGGCTCTATCAACGTCGAGATAGACCCTGTCAATCTCATGTGAGTTCAAAGTTCAAAGTCTCTGTCTCCAACTTTGAACCTTGAACTTTGAACTTTGAACTTCCTTTGTGCGATAAATCTCCGCATGAAAATCTCTGAGCTTGCGCGACTGACCGGCGCGAACGTAGAAGAAAAGTATTCCGACGTTGAAATCAACGGGGCCGCCGGACTCGACGAGGCCGAAGCAGGTCACGTCACGTTTCTCGCCAACCCGCGCTACACGCCGCGAGTGCAGACGACCCGCGCATCAGCCATCTTCGTCGGCGAAACCGCCGAAGTTGAAAGAGGCGACATCGCCGTCCTTCGCGCGCGCGACCCTTATCTCGCGTACACGCGCGCGCTCAGACTCTTCCATCCTGAACCGGCGTTCGAGCCATTCATACACCCGTCCGCCGTCATTGACCCGTCGGCGAAAATTGGAGAAGGCGTAGCCGTGGGCGCGTGCGCGGTCGTCGGGCGCGATGTCGAAATCGGCGAATGCGTCCGCGTCTTCCCGAACGTTACAATCTACGACGGCGTGCATGTCGGCGAAGGCTCGGTCATTCACTCAGGCGTCGCCCTGCGCGAGGGCACACAGGTTGGCGCGCGCGTCACGATTCACAACAACGTGGTTGTCGGCTCGGACGGCTTCGGCTATGCGAAGGATGAAGAGGGTCGTTGGCTGAAGATACCCCAGACCGGGCGCGTGGTCATCGAGGACGACGTTGAGATCGGCGCGGGGACGACGATTGATTGCGCCTCGGTCGGCGAGACTCGCATCGCGCGCGGGGCGAAGATAGACAACCTCGTACAGATCGGCCACTCCTGCACCGTCGGCGAGGACGCGCTCATCTGCGCGCAGGTCGGTCTCGCCGGCAGTTCTCAAATCGGGCGACGCGTCATCCTCGCCGGACAGGTCGGCGTCGCCGGTCATCTTCAGATAGGCGACGACGTTGTGCTGACGGCCAAGAGCGCCACGAGCCACAACGTCCCGCCGGGCAAAGTGCTTTCCGGCATACCCGCCTTTGACAACCGCGAGTGGTTGCGCGCGACCGCCGGCTTCCGCCGCCTCGGTGACATGCAACGCACTATCCGCAAACTCGAAGAGCGACTCGCCGCGCTCGAAAAAGATTCTCCCGCTTGAATTCCCCGGCCTCTCTGACAACCACTCCAGTCGCGCGGAATAAAATTCGCTCCAAACCGAATTTTCTCTTGACAGATGCGCCGGCGTTGGCTATAAAGAAATTGAAATCCAATTTCAACTAAGGTTGAATTGCGTTTCGTAAGGAAGTTTTTAAGGAGCCATTATTTCAGTCATGCATTCGAGTAACACTGCTCAGGAAGTTGCCCGCGACACGGGTCAGAATCAGAAAGTTGAGGTCGTCGTGGAAAACCGCGACGGCGTTGATTGTGTCGCGCTCAAATATTTGACGTGGACGGAAGGACTCGGCTGGTGTTGTCAGAAGACGATTCGCGTCGAGTCTGAACAACTCGACGAACTGCACCGCGCAATCACGGTCGCGCGCCACCGCGTCAGACGCCGGCGCGCAGAGGCCGGCGAGGTATCGCAGCCCGCGCAGGTCATACAACTTCCTTCCCTCTCGTAGAAGTTTTACGCAAAGGCAAAGGCGGCAATCGCGTACGTTCACGCGCGATTGCCGCCTTTGATGTTTGTCGAGGAAGCCTTAGCCGACCTGTCGCAACGTGATCCTTTCGCGCGTGATGTTCGCCTTGCGCTCGCTCGTCAGCTTCTCGAACTCTTCGATGTGCTTCTGCTCGGACGCGATACGCTCTTCGAGGAGGAAGCGCGTGCCAAGCTCGGCGTCCGTGCATGCCTTCCAAGCCGCGACGTACGCTTCCATCGCGGCGCGTTCAAGTTCCAAATCTTGGCGCAGCATCTCGGCCAGATCGGTTGACTGCCGAATCTCTCCCGGCTCGACCGTCGGCACGCCGCCGAGCGAAACGATCTTGTCGCCGAGCGTCCCCGCATGATCGCGCGCCTCGCCGCTCAACTCGCGGAAGAACGAGCGGAAGACCTCGCGCTCCTGCCCTGTCACGAGAAAGCTGTGATGTAAATACTGAATCACGCCTGCTAGCTCAAGGCCGAGCGCGCGATTCAAGCCGTCTATTAATTCTGCGTTCGCCATCGTATTCTCCTTGTCAAAAACGACTGCTCGTAAGAGTGTCTCTAAGTCGTGATGATAATACTCACAGGCTCCGTCAGTGTCAATCTATTTGTTGACAATAAAGAGGTTAATAATGACATTCATTTTCAATTCATACGAGCAAAGCAACGTTTATTTGACTTAAGTCACCGCGCCGCCGTCAACGATTACGACCTCGCCGTTCATAAAGCTGTTGCGGTCGCTGACGAGGAATGCGGCGACTTCTGCCAACTCGGCAGGGCGACCGAGGCGTCCGGCGGCGGCCCAGAACTCGTGCATCTGTATCAGACGTTCGGGCAATTCGTGTGCAAGCTCCGTGTCGAAGATTCCGGCGGCGATTGCGTTGACAGAGACGCCGAAGGTCGCGGCTTCGCGCGAGAGGCATTTCGTAAAGCCGATGACCGCAGCCTTCGAGGTGGCGTAGTGAACTGCCGTCGGGAGCGCGCGGATCGCGCCGATGGAGGTGATGTTGAGGATCGAGCCTTTGCGCTGCCGGATCATCTGCTTGTAGATGGGCTTGGTGACTGCGAACAGGCCGTTGACGTTCGTGTTGATGACTTCGTCCCAAGCGCGGTCTGTAGTGGTCGCGAAGTTGTCGCCACGATTGATGGCTGCGTTGTTGACGAGTATGTCAATCCCGCCCCAAGTCTCGACAAGCTCGCGCGTCATCTTCTTCAGTGCGAGGCGGTCGGTGACGGGAATTTTGTATGCGTGCGCGCGGCGACCGTGCGACCGGATTTTCTGCGCTATCTCTTCTGCGAGGTCTTCGCGCGAGTGGTAGTTGAAGGCCACGTCCGCGCCTTCACGCGCGAACACATCGCAGAGCGCTGCGCCGATGCCGCGCGTCCCGCCCGTTATGAACGCACGCTTCCCTTCGAGAAGAAGGCTCAAAATTGCTCGTCTCCTGTTGACCGAACGCCCGCGTGCGAAAGCTCCTTTGCGACGCGGGCGCGTAATTTGTGCTGTGTCGAACGGATTGATTAAAACTTAAACGCGAAGGGCGCGTCAACTTGCGTGAGCTTCAAGCCGAATGGATTTCAAACTGCGAAGGCTCCTCGTCGGCGAGCACGGGCGCGGGGATTAATGCGGTTATCTCTTCGACGATTCGCCGCGTCGAGTCTTGCAGGGCGACGCCCACAGTGGCGGCGCGCAAGCCCGCGTAATACCGCGTGTCCTCGACCATCCGGCGCACGACGGGCACGATGTCGCTCGCGCGTTGTAGCAGCACGCCCGCGCCGCGCTTCACCAAAAATCGCGCGGTGCCCGACTCCTGCGGCATCGGCGAAGTTGTCGCGTCGGCGATTATCGGAAGGCGGCAGGCGAGCGCCTCGAAGGTGGTCAGCCCGCCGAGCTTCGAGACCATCACGTTGGCGGCCTGCATCAACTGCTCGACATGCTCCGAGTAGCCGATGACCTTGACGGGAAACTTTGCGGATGAGGCAAGCGACTCGGCCTCGGCGCGCAGCTCTTCGTTTTTGCCGGCGAGGAAGATGGCCTGTACGTCCAGCTCGCCGCGCACAAGCTCGCGGAAAATCTGCGGGACGTTGCCGCCGCCGACCCAGCCCGCGTTGACGAAGACCGTGAACTTCTCCGGGTCGAGGCCGAGCGCGCGGCGTGCGGCCTGCGCGGCGCGCTCGTCGAGAAGCTCGAACTTCGGGTGAACGGGCATGCCTGAAATTTTTATCCTGTCTGGACGAATGCCGTAGTCAACGAGTTGCTGCTTGGCCTCCTCGCTCGCGACGAGGTAGAGCGTCACGTCGTCGCAGGCCCAGCCCTTCCAGAAGCCGTAGCAGGGGTCTGTGACGACCGTGACGAGCGGGATTTTCCCTGCGAGTCCGAGTTCCTTCAGCACGCGCGCGAGGGCGTGCTGCGTTAATGGGTGAACGCTGACGACGACGTGCGGACACCAACGCTCGAAGAGTTCGCTGACGAATCCGACCGAGCGTTTGTAGAAGAACTCGCGCGTTTCGGGGCGGAAGCGGTTGACGCACCAGTAGAGGTACTTCATCCAGTGCTGCCTGTTCCGCAGAATCCAGTTGTAAATCCTTACCAACTTCTCCGAAAGGTGGTGCGACTCTTCGACCGCGCGCACGACGCGCACTGCGTAAGAGTCGCTCGCGAAAAACTTCTGCACGCCCGCGACAATCGCCGCCGCGGCAGACCTGTGCCCGCCGCCTGTGTCGGAGGAGATGATTAGGATTTTTGGGACTCTGGCTCGGAACATTGAAGCAAACCTGACTTGGGAACTCTGATATTGGTAACGAGGTGCGGGACTATAGCAACTGGCGGAATTGGTCAACCTCAATCCCCGCGTCCCGCAAAATACTCCGCAGCGTTCCGAGAGGCAGCGTCCTCCCGGAATGCACCGGAACGGTCACGCGCCTCTGGTCGGATTCACGACGCAGATGGACGTGACTGCCTTTCTGTCTCCTTATCTCAAAACCCGTGCGTTCAAGAGCGCGCACTACTTGCTAGCCTTCAACGCGCGGGAGTTTCTCACTCATGCTGCCGGCGACACGGTTAGGCGTGCGATAAAGAACGGCTCAGGCTCCGTTGGCACAAGCTCTCCATCTTCGCGCATGCTCTCGATGTGAAGCTCCATCGCCTCAACTATATTGGCGCGCGCTTCGTCAACGGTTGAGCCGAATGAATGACAGCCGGGAAGAAGAGGCACGAAAGCATGAAACCCTTCTTCGTCCGGCTCGATCACGACAGTAAATTTGTACGACATAGATGCCTTCAAGCTTTAACTGCCAACCCGTCTGATTGTTCTTCTTGCCGCTCGTGTTTCTTACTCGCCTTCTTCATCTCGCGCTCAAGCCGCTTGATTTGAATCAGGTGCTTCGGGTTGAACGGCAAGGACGGGTAATAGCTGTTCGACTCGTGCGTGCAGAAGCAGCCGTCGGCGACCTCTTTGCGGCGTGCCTTCATCGCTTCGGAGCGCCAGAGCGACTGGAAGTTCCAGTCGTGGTCGCGCAGGTTGCCGACCGCAGACTTGTTCTCGCACGAAGAGACTGTGCCCTCGTCGTAGATGACCGCGCCGGCGGTGCCCGCGTAGCAGGTCATCTGCGCCTTCTGCTCGCGCTGCACCTTGTCTATCAGGCCGTGCATGTAGATGTCTATGGCGGCCTTGAA
>DASQLL010000479.1:0-3125 GCA_035630035.1 Pyrinomonadaceae bacterium
GAACTCTGCGTCCTCTGCGCCTCTGCGGTGAACTGCCCTATGCCCCAAACACAAACGTCATACTTTGAATACCAACACGCGCCCGCGCCCGTGATTACAACTTTTTTACACGCCCGCGGTTGACCCGCCTGCCAGTGGTTAGGAAGAATGGCTTCGCTCTGGCTCGAATTCATTCCGCACGCAATTCGTCTCGTATGAAAAGGTCTCTGCTCAGTCCCCCGACGCTCGTCTCGCTGCTTCTCTTCCTTCTTCTCGCGCAGCTATCGCCGCGCGCGCAACAGCTCGCCTCGAAGGACGCGGCGGAGACAGGGGCGGCGCTACGCAAGCTGCAAGTCACAGGCAGCGTGCTTTACGTCGGCGCGCACCCGGACGACGAGAACACCGCCCTGCTCTCGTATCTGGCGCGCGGGCGCGGCGCGCGCACAGGGTATCTCTCGCTCACGCGCGGCGACGGCGGGCAGAACCTTCTGGGCACGGAGAAGGGCGCGATGCTCGGACTCGTGCGCACGCAGGAGCTTCTGGCCGCGCGTCGCATTGACGGCGCGGAGCAGTTCTTCACGCGCGCGATTGACTTCGGCTTCACCAAATCGCCCGAAGAGACTTTCCGCTTCTGGGGCCACGACGAAGCGCTCGCGGATGTCGTCTGGATCGTCCGGCGCTTTCGGCCCGACGTAATCATCGCGCGCTTTCCCACGACGGGCGAAGGCGGGCACGGCCAGCACACAGCCTCCGCCGTACTCGCGAGCGAAGCCTTCGACGCCGCGGGCGACCCCGCGCGCTTCCCCGAACAACTCAGGCAAGGCGTCGAGCCTTGGAAAGCCAAACGTCTCGTCTGGAACGTCTTCAACTTCCGCGCGGGCGAGCGGCCCGCGAACGCCGACAAGCTTTTGAGCGCGGACGTGGGCGCGTTCAACCCTCTGCTCGGCAAGTCCTACACCGAGATCGCCGCCGCGAGCCGCACGATGCACAAGAGTCAGGGACAGGGCACGCCCGAACGACGCGGCTCCGCGCTCAACTACTTCGCGCACATCAAGGGCGAGCCTGCGACGAAAGATATATTCGACGGCGTTGACATGAGCTGGCGTCGCTTCGCGGGCGGCGAGCGCGTCGGTCAGATTCTCGAAGAAGCGGCGCAAAAATACGACGCGTCGAATCCGCAAGGCGTCTTGCCTCTGCTCGCCCGCGCGCACCGCGAGTTGGGCAAGCTTGCGGCGCTCGCCTCGCCGTCTGATTCCCTGATTCAAACGAAGCGCGCGGAACTGGCCGACGTGATGCGCGCGTGCGCCGGGCTTTGGATTGAGGCCGTCGCCGCGGAGCCTTCCGTGTCGCCGGGCGGCAAGGTCAAAGTCACCACGACTGTCATCAACCGCTCGGACTTTCCTCTCAAGCTTGAGAGCGTCGGCGCGTCCTCCGCAGACGCCCGCTTAACGCGCGTCGAGCTTAAAAACAACCAGCCAGTGACGAAAGAGAGCAACATGCCCATCGGCGAGGATGCGGCATACAGCCAGCCCTATTGGCTGCTCGAGGAGCCGGGCAAGGGACTCTTCGGCGTTGACGCGCCGGAGATGGTCGGCACGCCCGAAAACGCTCCCGCGCTCTCAATCAACCTGCCAATCATTTTCGGCGGCGAGGAAGAGGTCGTCATGTTTCGCGCGCCTGTCCTCTTCCGTTGGACTGACCGCGTGCGCGGCGATATGTACCGCCCGGTCGTCATCGTTCCGTCTGTCGCCGTCAGCCTCGAAGAAGAGACGCTCGTGTTCCCTGACCGCGCGCCCAAACAGGTGCGTGTGACGTTGAAGAGTAACGCCGCCGCCGAGACCACGGGCGCGTTGCGTTTGAAGCTGCCCGTGGGCTGGACGGCTTCGCCCGCCGTGATTCCCGTCACGCTGAAAAGCAGGGACGAGGAGCTAAAGCTCGCGTTCAACGTCACGCCGCCCGCCGGAGTGTGTGTTGGAAAGCTCGCGGCGCAGCTTGAGACAGGCGACAGAACATTCACGCGCGGGGTGCTTGAGATTGACTACCCGCACATCCCGCGACAGACGCTCTTCCCCGCCGCCGAAGCGCGGCTCGTGCGCGTTGACTTGCAGCGGCGCGGCACGCGCTTGGCATACGTCATGGGTTCGGGCGATGAGATACCCGAAGCGCTCCGGCAGGTCGGCTACGACGTGACGCTTCTTTCGGACGAAGACTTGGAAGCGGCAGACCTCTCGAAGTTCGACGCCGTAATCACGGGCGTGCGCGCATACAACACGCGCGCCGCGCTGCGCCGCCGGCAGAAGCGTCTGCTTGAGTACGTCGAGCTGGGCGGCACGCTCGTCGTTCAATACAACACGCCCGACCGCACGCTCGAAGGCGCGCAAGTAGGCCCGTACCCCATCAAGGTCACGCAGGAGCGCATCACGGACGAGGAGGCCGCGCTCACGATGCTCGCGCCCACGGACGCGCTTTTGAGCGCGCCGAACAAGATCACGCCCGCGGACTTCGACGGCTGGGTTCAGGAGCGCGGCCTCTACTTCGCGAGCGAGTGGGACGCGCGCTACGCGCCGCTCTTCGCGGGCCACGACCCCGGCGAGAAGGATTTGAAAGGCTCGACGCTCGTCGCGCGGCACGGCAAAGGCACATACGTCTTCACCGCGCTCGCCTTCTTCCGCCAACTGCCCGCGGGCGTGCCCGGCGCGTATCGCTTGTTCGTCAACATGATCTCGGCTGGGAAATAATTTCGGAAGCTCACACGCAGCGATGAAGACAAAACCGACCGACCATCTACGGGACTCCGAGAGAGAAAACGCGCCGCCACCGACGGGTGGCAGTTGGACTTTTCTTTACGCAGTCGTGCTGGGCACGCTCGCCGCGCTCGTCGTCGCGTTTTATCTCTTCACGAGGGCTTTTCGATGAGGGCGCTCGACTGGGTTGTGCTTGCCGCCGCGCTCGTCGGCATCGTCCTCTACGGCGTCACGAAGGGGCGCAGGACGCGCGACCTCGACGACTTCATCGTCGCAGACCGCAAGATGCGCTGGCACCACGTCGCGCTCTCGATCATGGCGACGCAGGCGAGCGCCATCACCTTCCTCGCCACGCCGGGCCAAGCCTACGCCGACGGGATGCGCTTCGTGCAGGTCTATCTG